>NZ_CAWMEB010000428.1:0-34094 GCF_963866145.1 Xenorhabdus sp. NBAII XenSa04 | reverse complement strand
TAAACCGAGGTTTTTTACAAACTCATCTTTGTTTGGAATATCCGCACCATTCTTGTTTTTTTCCAGACGAGTATTGGCATTATTATTTGCTGCATCTGCCTGTGCTTTAGCTTCACGCACCTTAGCTTCGGTTTCTTCCTTAGAATAAGCTCCAACATCCCCTGCATTCAGCGCAATATCTGCTGATAGCGCCTTACCATTCACCTTACGCCCTGCCGGAACACGACCATTAGCATTATTATTCGCCGCATTAGCCAAATCATAAGCCGCCTTTACCGATTTCGGTGTCGCTGCATGAGTTTCGCTATTGCTGTCCACCGCGCTGCTTAGGATCACAAATCCCTTTTCTTTCAGCGTCGCATCAGGATGATTACGGCTATTTGCATGTTTCTTAATGGAATCGTCCACATATTCACGTGTCGCCAGGATCACAGACGGATCAATTTTCAAAGTCACTGCGTCAGCGCTGCTGACAATCAGGATCATACGGATCGTCTGTGTACGACCGGAGCCTTCCTGTAATTGGGGTTTGTAGGTTTCTGCACAGTTACCAACAGCGATCAGAATACCATCTTTGTCATACAGGCCGATTTCACGGATCCACCAGCCACCTTCGTTTTCAGGAATAACTTGTTCCGCAATGATTTGGTTAGTGTTTTTTGGATCAATGCTCAGCGTATTAATCGCTGCACGACGTTTTTCATTAATCAATTTAGTTTGTTTAGTGTCTGGCATCGGCAGGCTGCCGCCACCATCACCAACGGCCATATGGGTAATTTCGATTTTAGTACCCAGTGCCGCAGCATTTGCCAATTTATCTGCGCCCAACTGTGTCAGCAGCGCAAAATATTTGGTACTCATGGTCTAATCCTCATGTCATCAATAATATGTACTCCCGCGCCCACAATTTCTGAGCCGGATACTGTCACTTCTTTTGGGAAATAGGGATAAACTGTCAATTCATCACCGCTGTAAGTCGCTACCGAGTAGTGATATTCACCGCGTGTATCCAGGTTGATATCCAACCCAATCAAATGTCGACTCACCGGCTTGGCATCGAAAATCAAATTTTCCAGCTCTTCGAACATTTCATGGGTGATACCACTATCCAGCACACCAATGTCCAGCCGGAAGGTGCCCGGAACGTCGTTGGTCTGCCACCACTCCCGTACACGGATGATATAACCTAACGGTTCAACTACCCGCCGAATCGCACCAATCGTTCCTTTATGTTTGTGCAGGAACAACGAGCTTTTGATCACTTCCCTTTTGGTGTTCTCAGGCCAGTTTTCGTCCCAGCGATCCACTGACCACGCCCATGCCAGATAAGGCAGTAATGATGCCGGACAAGTGTCCGGGTTCCACAGTTCCCGCAATGGCACTTTGATCTTCTGCAACTCAGCACATGCTTTAGCTGCGGCAAGTTCTAACTGGGTTGAGCCCATCGGCAGAAGGCGATCACTCATCAGAACCTCCCATCGTCAATGTGGTCTTGGTGCAGTAAGAAGCCTGAGTTTTATCCAGCACAACGTCTTTCAGCGGTGCTTTCAGTTCTACACGCTGGACACCTTCCACATGCAATGCGGCATAAATCGCTGACAAACGAATGTCACGCCCCAAACGATGTTGCGCTTCAACGTAATGTTTCAGTTTTTGCTCAGCCGCTTTACGGATAGGTTCTGATTCCGGTGTCGGGAAGATGTACAACACCGCATCAATTTCATATTCCACAATGTTCGCTGACTGAACTTTCAAACGATCTGCCACTGGGCGTACGTTTTCATCGTTCAGGGCTTTTTCGACGATTTCCAACAGTTCTTTGGATGCCACACCTTTGTCTTCACGGGACATGATTGTTACCGTAACGTTGGCTGGTGAGGGGCTGATAGCCGAAGCATCCGCGACACGCCCATCTGCACTGCGGGCATGGTATTCATAAGCCCCAACCGGTCCTGCAACGCTCAAACCTTCAAAGGCTTGAGGAATGCGCACGCGGTAATCGTTGTCGGATTCCATAACAGCCGGTGTCGGCGGTATGGTGGAGTTATCCGCAGAACGCAAAACCATGCGGGATACATTGTTGTTCGCACCCAATTGATCCAGATCGTTACCAGTTGAATAAGCAACCATTACCGCTCGTGCAGCTTCATTAACTCGCTGGCGCAGAAGCAGTTCGCGGTACACGTTCTCTTCCAGCAACTTCACCAAAGGCTCGGATTCAAGTTGCAGGGTTCGAGCAATGGCATCTTGCTGGTCTCCAGGATAAAGCGATATCAGCCCTCTTTTGCGCTCTTCTAACAGTTGTTCGTAATCCAGTGGCTCAACCACGTCCGGTGGCGGCAACTGACTTAAATCGATTGTTGGCATTGCTTACCTCACCGGAATCGAAAGTGAAAATTCTTTGGCGGACTGATGGTAAGTACCCGTGATATCTACCACCATTCTGCCGTCCTGTAGGGTTTCCATCGTGATTGACGTCAGCGTCACACGTGGCTCCCAGCGGCTGATTGCGGTAAAGCTGGCCGCCATCACTTGAAGCCTGAGCGCCGGGTTTTGCGGCCAGTCGATCAGTTCAGGCAGCAAAGAGCCGTAAGTCCGCCGTGCAATACGGCTACCCACAGGGGTCAGTAAAATATCGCTGACAGATTGCCGGACATGATCCAGATCGGCCAGCTCCTTACCTGTCTGTCGGTTCATACCCAGATACATCATACGGGGCCTCCTGATGTGTCACCGCCTGACCGAATACCGGTGTGTTTATGGGAATCCACGATCACACCATTGGAACTGAATGTGCCGCCGGTGTGCTCAATATTGCCCGTCATTTTGCCGCCGTTGCGCACGATCAGATTCCCCGTGCTCATTAGCTGCGTACAGATGACTTCCGGTGTATCCAGCGTAATTCTGGTGCTGGCAACACAGGTAATTTCCGGCGCAGTAATATGAACGGAATCCGATGCAATCACTGTCGCGGTTTTGATGCCAGTCACAGTCAATGCGCCTGATTGCGGTTCATATTCCATCACTGCACCATCCGGAAACTTAATATGCGTTGCTTCAGGAGATGTTGATGGTGCCGGAAACTCATCTGAGAAAATTGCTGGCAATACAAAGGCGGTGGTCAGTTCGCCGCCTATGGACAGTAATAAAACCTGCTCACCAACACTGGGCGCCCACCACGTGCGGGAGTTTCCCGCTCTGGATGTCAACCAGTGCAGCCAGTTGGTTTCAAGATTACCTGTCGCGACTCGGCACATTCCCTTTGTGGTATCCACTTGGGTAATGACGCCTGTTCGGATCAGGTTGCGCAATAAGCGCATCAGTTCAGTGAGTTGTGTGTTCATGGCGTAAGAATGCCATGAAAAAGCAGGTGAAACATTAAACCAGGCTTGTAGGAACCGGCATACAAAACAGCAGAAAAAAGGAAATTAAATCAATAAAATAAAAGCCTTTTTTATTCTGAAAAAAGGCTTTTAGGAGGTCATGTAAGGGAGTTCTGTTAAGCCATACAGAATGGCTAGGGTTTACATTGCCGGACAACTTCACGGACATACTGTTGCAGGTAATCTAGTTTGGCTTGATCGTTGATGATACCGGCTCGGATATCGTAAATAGTGCGTCCAGCTTTTGCAATGAGTTCGACTTGGGTTCCATCGCCCATACTGCGGGAGCGGGTATTTCGGTTTTGGGTGAGCTGACAGGTAGCAAGGTTGGCGGTGGCGATTCGCACCCGGCGATGGCCAGCGGCAATATCAGCCCGCAAAGCGGCATTTTCTTCAGTAACATGAGTTAATTTTCCAGAATAGTATTCATCCAGTTGAGCGACCCTGTTTTGTGCATCTTTCATTCGTTGAATAGCTGATAATGTTTCCTGGCTTGCTTTCTGGTAGATAGCAGCGATTTGAGCGGAATGCTGCTGCTTCAAGTTTGCCACTTCGCTAAGAAACAGTGAACGGTGTCCCCACCAGCCAAAGCATCCTCCAATTATAAAGGTGACAATTAAAGGTACTTTCTTCATTGTTCCAGTCCCCAACAAGCCAGTTCAGATTCCTGATCACGCCGTAAGACCTGCCCATAACAACCGTTCGGCTGTCCTTGGGTTTTTCGGCAATCACGTCCTCCATCATAAATCCAGCGTTTAATCTCCTGACAGGCACCTTTTCTATCTCCGGCATTGAGCTTGCGATAAAATGTGGAAGAAAAGCATTTTGAAGGACCGATGTTATATGGGCAAAAACTGGCAATCCCTGCAATTTGTGGTTCAGTCAGCGGAATGTGGACATTCTTTTTTACCCAATCAATCGCTTTATCAGCTTCAATCCGGTTCAATGCTTCACATTGTTCAGAGGTCAACTGCATTCCTTTATATACCGCTTTATTATCAATGCGCGTCACTCCCCGACATATCGTCCAAACTCCACCAGCATCCTGATAGGCTGTAAGCCGGTTACCCTCTTTCTCATCAAGGAACTGGGAAAGAATAACGGAAGAACTAGCACCACCGATGATAAGACCAATAAGCAACCGGCTAAGTTTAGTTTTGAAATCCTGCATACATATCACAGCTCTTTTGGTGCGTGATTTATCAGCTCGCTGACAATACTGGCTGATTTTGACGCAGGATCTACCTCCAGATTTTCCAAAATTTCTTTTAAGATCAGAGTGCGTTTCATTTGCTCACGACGATTGAGACGATAAGTCAGAATGCCGAGAGCAATGCTGGCGAATGCTCCCAACAGGAAACTCCACTCATATAAAGAAAGACCGGAAAAAATAGCAGTGGTACTGGCGCAGGCATAAGTTGCATGGCTGTATTTATCCATTCATACCCCTTAATCCCAAAGCTGGATCATAGGCTTGCTGGCCACAGGCATAAAGTCCGGCATTTCAACTTTTGTTCCATGAGGCAATATCGCGCCAAAATCAGCAAGTCCCGGATTGGCTAACAATACACGTTCCGTCATGCCCAATGTCCGGCCATAATGGCGCCAGCACAAAGCATCAACCGTCTCATTTTGTTGTGCAATAATTTGCATACACTCTCCTTTTCTTTGCAGAAAACAATCAGTAAATCGGAGAGTTATGATCGAATAATCAGCGGAACACCTCAATGAAGCGGCATTGTCGGAGAAATCGTACAAATGAAGAACAACTCTGCCAGGATATTGACTTTTTAAGAAAGCATAAGGGCAGGAATTGACCCTGCCCTTGTGTTATTTAAATTATTTGTTATTTGTTTGAGAATTCAATCTATTAGACCTAATCCGATAGCCAGCTATCATCCTCCCAGACACTTTGGATGAGTTCCATTATTTGGTTGTGTTCACTACTGTTTTTACTTCCTGTCACTTTTACGGACGTATTGCTGCTGACGGCAATTCTAAAATGCATCTCTGGATACTGAGGTAGTATTTTCTTTTTAAGTTCATTTTCAAGTGCAGACATGACCGATTCAGAAACATTAGCTCGCTTATCGAAAAGTATTTCAATCCGCATCATTTTCTCCCGACAAAATCTATTCTTCTACCGAATCTGAATTTACCGACCATTCCCTTTCTAACAAATTGTTTTTATACAAGCTATTATAACTGCTAAGTCTTTTTTCATAAGGTGCAGATAACTCAGCTATCCAGACCAATGCCAATTCTTTGTCTTCTGCTTGATTGCATTCACAACTTGTCGCCATTCTGGCAATAAAATTAATACGTTGTGCTACCAATGATTCCATAAGAGAGTCCACTGATATATACGCCTCCACTCAAAAACTGTATACATATACAGTACACCTAATTAGTGAAAATTTAAAGTAGTTTTTTCCCTTCCTAAAGATAAAAATTAATAGTTAATAACCATTATATATTTCTTTTATGGAAATTTTTTTTTGAAAAAAAGTATTCTTTAAAACAATTTCACATCTATATCACAATAATATCTTCCCTGTCTATCCGTACAGTTATTGACAGAACTCCAAGAGAGCCATTTCCTGTTTCTTTTATAGACAATCTTCTCCGAAGTCGGAATCGCATCAGATTTTGGTACAATTGACCATTGATGGATTCGTGTACAGATATATTTTGCATAAGACAGCAAAGGCGAGGTCACTCCTTGGATGACGTGAATTTCTTCACCATAAGGGCTACCAAATGGAATCTGTTTGTAAGAGAGTCGGATGACCAAATCACAACGAGCAACCCACGGTCCACCTTGGGCCTGCGTATAAGCAGCCCAATTGCCTTCATCTGCGGCCTGTAAGACCGCATTCATTTTATTATCAGACAAACGTATTTCTTTGAGTCGGCGCAATTCGCGCCAAACAGAAACCGGAGCGCCACCAATTTGTTGAAATTGACGAATACGCCAACGACTTGCCCATGCTGTTACCGATTTAGCCATATCGCGTAATGATTCGCCCGTTTCATGATCGATTTCATCTTCTAATGCGTAACCATCAATATTTTTAGAAATGTACTTTGCGATATAACCTGTCGCACTACCTTGATGAGGATCTATCTCCCTGTAATCAAAACGAGATTTTTTGTCATTATTACGATGACGCAGTAACTCTTCCTCTTCTTCCTGACAAGTGTAATGTTCAAGGATTTTTCTGACCTGCTGCACATGTTCTGGCAGCATAAACAATAAAATATGCCAATGCGGAGTACCGTCATGATGAGGTTCGACAACACGAAAACCAAATAGATTAATTCCTGCACGAGCAATAGCTGCACGGGCTTTTGCCCATACGCTGCATAAATAGCGTTGTGTATCGCGGGGAGTCGCGCCCTCCCACTGATTAACAAATCCACCTTGATGCCGGACTGCGTGGTATTTCGCTGGTGCCGTAATAGTATAGAATTCCCCTACACAGCCCATTTTGTCAGCAATATCCTCGAAACCGCGCATTCTGACCATCAATTCACAACGACGGATAGCAGGATTCGCGTTACTGTGAATCACAGTTTCTGCTAATGAAATACGTTCTCCCGCTTCATTTTCCAAATCAAAAAGCTGGAAAAACTCACGATTGCGTCGCTTTTGCTCCAGCCATTCACGCAAAGCATGTTGCGAAACATAAGGCGATGCCATTTTCTGAACCTGTCCAACTGCAATTGCCATATGTTCTGATTGAATATCCCGCAGGCGCTTTAAACGAAAGTACCACCAGCGGGCGGACATCATACGCAACATTGCTGCACAGAGCTGATCGACAGAAAGTGCTTTGCGTCCATGGTTAAATCGCTGCCAATAAGGAGGATGAGTACCACATTGCAACGTTAGTTTTGCCAATAATTGATAAACTTCTGCCATACGAGAAAATTGTTCCATCTCACTGTCCAAAGATTTCATTTGGCTATGTTGGGACTCTTGCAAAAAAGGTTTTTGCAAAGAAGAGGGACTTAAAGAAGCGGGTTCCCCAAAAGGCTTCAGAGAATAGTACTCATAGTTTTCCGTGATAAACACAGAGACTTCATGAGCGAGCTTCAAAAGCTGTTTACGATCATAAGTCACCACGTTATTCAATTGTGCAATAAAAGGGAAAGGAGCAATACCAGACACCCGGTGTTTGAATTGGTATCTGTGCTTAACCAACTGTAACCGTGGCAACACATTCTGCCCGACAGTTTTTCTCAGATAAGAATTGGCAGCCCTGCGCCCTGATTTAGTCAAAATATCGGCATAACGGCGGCTGAAATATTTCGCCAGAAAGACCGGTATCTGACCGATATATTGATGGCACCATTGATAATCTTCTGCATTCACTTCCCACAACAAACACTCTGCCATTGACGCATTTTGCGGGAAGTTTGGCCGACACATTCCCACCTGCTTATCGTTGGCAATAGCATTGCCAGCGTAATATTCATGAGCGAAAGAAATACTATTCATCAATGTCACCATATTAAGGGTATGTAAGTGCCTGACGTGCACATGCCATCTGTTCAAAAATGCTATTTATTCAGAAAGATAAACAGAAAAAATGTTTAAAAGAGTGATTAATTGGATAACGTCAAATGCTTGGGAAACTGACTGACTACAACCTTAATGTGATTCATCGCTTTGATCAGAGACCGTTTTTCCTCTAGGGTAAATTGGCTGATTTCATTGCCATGACGAGAACGTGGAATATTTGCCAAATAGAAAATAGCGGATAGCACCCGCTTATTCTCTGCATAATGACAATCCCTTTTGTCACGCATATCGGCAAGAAACCGTCTTAATTCTTTCTCATCATTTCCCCAGTATATCGCTCTGATCTTTGACAGATGGTTCAATCCTTCCAGCCGCTGACCGAGGTTAATTTGGGCAAATTTTTCTTTCTCTGTATTCGCCATATTTTCCTCACTCTTTTACCTTCAGAGAGCTTATTGTCTGAGCAATACTTGGAACACAGTTGATCTCTGGTATAAGGATTGAAATTTGGCAGTTCATGATGCAATATCTCTCAATGGTTTTCGCATTAACCAATCTGGGTTCATCAGGGTCTCAATTAGAGAACTTTGGTGAGATACTAATATCTCTTATCTGTACTGTCAATGAAAAATACCAATATTGAGATCAAGATGGGGGCTGATAGCGGTGGGCGACCAGCTATTGAGCGCCTTGTCCGCGCGTATGGATTTAAGTCTCGTCAGGCTCTGAGTGACCATTTAGGCGTGTCCAAAAGCACTATGGCAAACCGCTATCTTCGTGATAGTTTTCCGGCGGATTGGATTATTCAGTGTAATCTAGAAACTGGTGCTTCACTGTTATGGTTGAGTACAGGGCAAGGAGAGATGTTCCCAAACGGAGAAGAAGGTAAAAAAACGGAACGGTTGGAAGATATCATCGCGCCGTCAATCTCTCGTGTAAAACTGTCAGGAGGAAAACTAAATGAGGCTGATCCGGTTATCCTGGATAGTGAGCTAATTTCCAAAGACCTCAGAAAACCGCTGATGGTTGATGATGGCATATCCTGGTATCTGCTTGATACCCAGGAAGACAATATTCAGGATGGTTTATGGCTGGTAGATATTGAAGGAATGCACAGTATCAAGAAAATAGCCAAAATCCCTGTCAGTAAAATTCGAGTCAGCGATGATGATGTCACCTTTGACTGTGCGATCAGTGATATTCAATTCATTGGCCGCGTCGCTTTGGTGATCTCCAGACAATAACGGTTTATGTAGTAATACGTTTTCCATCAAGGTCATTTCTGTTCATCAGAATAACCTTGATGGCGTCTATTTAACCAGCCGGACGCTTGATCCGGTACAAAACATGCTCCCGCAATGGATGATCTTCCTCTAATGCCGGATACATGAAGGTCTTTTCATCTCTGACCATACCCAATTTTTTCATTACACTTTCTGAGCGATAGTTCAGCAAAGAGGTGAACGCCACAATTTCATCTAGTTCAGTTTCTGTAAAAGCAAAATCAAAAACTTTACGGGCCGCTTCACAAGCATAACCTTTTCCCCAAAATGGCTTATCAAGACGCCAGCCTATCTCAACAAAAGGAGAAAATGGCAATTCAAGGCTAGGGATATTCAGCCCAACAAAACCAATAAATTCGCCATTCTGCTTTAATTCAACCGCCCATAAACCCCAACCTCCTTGTATTTCGAATTTACGAATAAAACTATCAACGAATGTGTCACTTTGCTCTCTTGTCAGCGTCTCAGGGAAAAACTCCATCACTTCCGGATTACTGTTCAAGCGAAAGAAAGGTTCTCTATCTTCTTCCTTCCAGGCGCGAAGCCATAACCTTTCTGTTTCCAGTTCTATAATCACAACGCCCCCTTAAAATTCATTGAGGTATAAAACAGTTGACTATCAAAACAAAAACTGCCGGAAAATTCTACATATTTCCGGCAGAATACATGGAGTTTTATACTCAATGAATCTCAATAGATTGAAAAACGCGGAGTATTCTTTATCAGCAGATATCAGGCAGTGGTTTTAGATTTTGGCTTGTCTCCCTGACTTTCCTTAATAGAAACAATTCGCTCAGCTTCCTGTTTTTTCTTATTTTCTACTTGTTCAGACTGACCAATAAATAATCCACCACGTCGGATTGACATACTACCGCAACGGCTAATACCCCGTAATTCTCCGTGCTCAAGAATATCTAATGTTTCTGCACAGCACGTTCCTTCAACGTGACCATCAATAATAATTTCAGGTGCACTTAGCTCACCTTCCACTTTTCCGGCATGCATAACACGGATAGCACCTCCTTTTACGCGAATATTCCCGACAACTTTTCCCCAAATCTGAATATCTCCTTCCATCTCGATATCCCCTTTAAATACGGAATTCTTCGCAATAATTGTATTCGCACGGGCTTCAGTACCGGAGATTTTTTTCTCTTCAGTTTGCACAGGAGTGATCTGTGTGACCAGGCTGGCAGCAGATGCCTCAGTTTTTTTTCCAAACATAGCTTTGATTCTCTGTTTCATATTAGTAAAGTAAAATACTAAGGCTAAAAAAGATAAAATTGCTGTTATGGCACAACTAATATTTGCACCATACACGTACAAACCCAGTGTAATAGCCCAGAAGAGCCATAGACTGTATAAAAAAACGTTATCTGAAAAACGATACTTTTCCATATTTTTCTCGTTCTTGTGATCTTTTATCTTTCATCAGCAAATATATCTATGAGTATGCCTTAGCGGATATAGAAGAAAGGTGATGAAAATACATCCTAGCATTGTATCAGTATAAAAAACAATCTACAAAGCTATAACAGGGGCATTTGTAACGCTATTACACCGATAACGCTGTCGCTAAAGCCTAATATGCTGAATTATCGATAATTCTCTCTTAAACTCCAACATAAAAAGCTCACTTCAACAGCTTTATCTGACTATTTTCAATATAAAAACCATATAAACTAATAAATCCGCAACACAATTAAACGAATAATTAACAAAATAATATCACAGGTGATACAGTAATATTGTTGTGCCCTAATACCTAATCAATGAAAGAATAATAATGAGAGCATAAATTCTGGTGTAAATATGATTCTATTCTTTGCCTTTTCTAATATAAAAATTTATTTCAAGAAATAATCAATCTATTGGGATTTAAATTTACCCAATTAAAAATTGATAATTTTTATTAACGGAATGGATAAAAACATATCACCACCTCAGCTTCTCTGGCTTGAGAACAAATAAATTTAAATCTAAATTTTTGACATTTAAAACTAACATAAATATTAATTTGAGGATATAATACTGGGGTGATTTAATTGATGTTACGCATACGATTCTGATATCTGACAATATGTTTATCCTACATTCAATTTATATCCAGTAAGTTTTGAGTTGCATTCCAGTCCACAAAAAAGCTACTTGAAAGACAGAGGATATGGTCAATGGATCTCAGATTACTCATGATACGGAAGATTAGGAGTATAAAATGAAAAGGACGACAGGCTTAAACAAAAAGAATATTTTCTCTTTACAGTTAACCATGCCGGACTTCAATATTCTCGAACATAAACAAAGAGGACTGTATATTTTACTTGACGGGGAAATGATGTGGAAAGATTGCACCAAAACCTATCACATCAAGTCAAATGATATCCTTCTTACCCATCCGGGAAACTATGCTGCAAAAACTAATACAAAAAATTGTCAGGCATTATGGCTACCATTACATATGGATTTTTTGCGTAGTTTTATGAAACGCTTTGGAGATCTATTAAGTAATATAGAGCGTCATGATTTCCCCGCTTATCGGTTAATTCCTTTCAATCAATTTCCTTTATTAACAGAAAGTATCCGTGGATTAGTCAACGTACTTGCTCATGACTATCCCCCAGTATTGGTTCAGTTAAGAATTGAAGAGCTACTTTTGTTACTTTCCCTCGGAAAACAAGGCTCATTACTGCTGTCGGTTTTGCGGCAGTTGAGTAATCGTCAAGTAGAACGATTGCAAGCATTTATGGAGGCTCACTATCTCAAAGAATGGAGGCTGAATGATTTTGCCCGCGAATTTGGCATGGGGTTAACTTCATTCAAGGAACTTTTCAACAGTGTTTACGGCATATCACCCCGTGCCTGGATCAGTGAACAGCGTATCCTTTATGCACATCAATTACTATTGAACAGTGGAATGAGCATTGCTGATATCTCGCTGGAATCTGGCTTTTCCAGTCAGTCCTACTTTACTCAAAGCTATCGGAAACGCTTTGGGTGTACACCCAATAGAGCCAGATACGGCAAAAATTAATTACAGTTTTTTGCCTCATAAAAACTCAGGCAGATATGATGAGGCAAAAAATAATAAACCTGCCTCCATATCAAAATGGTGGACAGGTATTAAATAAGAGAGAAAAGAGAATACGTTAATCGACAGTTATAGTGATTAATGATCTTTCTTATTGCAGCTTTTATTACTTTTTTTATCGCTATCTGCATTGTAAAACACAGTACCGAGTTTTATTCTTTCCCGTCCGGTCGCCAAACGATGTCGATTAGTATCGCGCAGAGAATAAATACAGCCACAATATTCTTGCTGATAAAATTCTTCGCGTTTACTGATTTCTATCATACGCGCAGAACCGCCGCCTTTACGCCAGTTATATTCCCAATACGTTAACCCCGGATAACGGGAAGCAGCGCGGACACCACACTCATTAATTTGCTGCATATTTTTCCAGCGTGAAATACCAAGCGAACTGGTAATAACAGGAAAACCATGCTCATGAGCATATAACGCTGTCCGCTCAAAACGCATGTCAAAACACATAGTACAGCGAATGCCGCGTTCAGGTTCGTTTTCCATACCTTTTGCTCGTTCAAACCAGTTATCACGATCATAATCAGCATCAATAAAAGGAATGCCCATCTGTTCTGCAAAACGAATATTTTCATCTTTACGCAGTTCATATTCCTTTAGCGGATGAATATTCGGATTATAGAAAAATATTGTGAAATCTATCCCCGAAGCTAACATCGCTTCCATCACTTCCCCTGAGCACGGCGCACAACATGAGTGCAGCAGTACTTTATTATTTCCATTGGGTAGTGGAAGAGACTTACGTTCATAGTTCAATGACATAGTATTTTACCTAACTCAGACAATAAAAAACCAGGAAGAGAATATGCTTTCCCTCCCTGTGTTTATTAGTTACCCATCTTACCTTTTTCTTCTGCCTTACGACAACGGACAGAAAGAATAGAGAGAAAGAAAAGGCGATTTTGATCACATTAGATCAATCAAACACCTTGTATTTCTGGTAATACCTGCCCACCATCAACCACAATTGTCTGCCCGGTTATATATTTCGCTTCATCAGAAGCCAGGAAACAAGCAGTATAGCCAATATCTTCCGGTGTTCCTAAGGAACGCATTGGGGTTGTAGCTTCGATCTGTTGCAAAAAATCTTCACCGAATGCCTGCAAGCCTTCAGTAGCAATCATGCCTGGCATAATGGAATTAATCGTAATACCCTGAGTTGCATATTCAAGTGCCGCACTTCGCATAAACCCTAGCTGCCCTGCTTTACTCGCACCGTAATGGCTGTATCCCGGCATTCCTACTATCTCACCAGTGATAGATGAAGTCAGTATAATTCGTCCATACTGCTGCTTCTCCATTACACTCAGCGCAGCCTGAACTAATAAAAATGTACCTTTCAGGTTGACGGTATACACTAAATCCCAATCTTCAACCGTCATCTCGTTAAGAAAATGTTGTGGAAAAATACCCGCATTTGAACAAAGAATATCAATCCTGCCATATTTTTCGACAATTCCATCAATCACATTTTTACATGCAGCCTGATCCGTGACATCAAGGGAGATAAAATCAACACCCAATTCTTTGGCAATAACTTCCCCTTTTACTTTATCCGTACCTGAAATAATAGTCGTCGCACCTGCCCGTTTAAATACCTGAGCAATCCCTTTACCAATACCTTTGGTTCCTCCAGAAATAAATGCGATTTTTCCGGCTAAATTAAACATTTTTGTTTCCTTTTATATCGGTAGATACAGTATTTTTGCTACCTTACACTTAATTCCTCAATATATTTTCAGCATGTTATTTTATCAATAACAATAAATATAACCGATATATTAAAAACAATAAAATATCAATTTAATATCTAAACAAAAAGTGTGATGTTATTTAACTTAATTTCGTGAGAAATTTATTGAGAAAAGAGCACTCATAATTACTTATTATGGATTGCATATTATCATCACCGCGATTACTTTTAGTAATAAGTGAAAATACAGGGTAAAAAAATATGACTCTCTCTCATTCATTCTTAAATGAATATGACGGTAGCGCACTATCACCTATTTTATTTCTCAAAAGAACTATATTAAGTAATGGTGACTATCCTGCGATAATAGATGGAGAACAGTGTTGGACGTGGCAACAATATGCAATGCGCTGTGAAAAAGTTGCAGTTGCACTTCAGCAAATGGGAGTGGGTAAAGGTAGTGTTGTCTCCACACTATTATCCAATACTCACGAACTGCTGGAACTACATTATGCTGTTCCGCTATCCGGGGGGATCCTCAACGCTTTAAGTATCAGGACAGATTCAGCTACATTAAATTTTATTTTTGAGAAAATTAATCCTGAGATTTTAGTTATAGATAAAGTCTATCTTCCATTGTTAGATGATGTTGTTTTTAATAATCCGATAAAAATCATTGTGGTTACTGGAAATATTGTGGTTACTGAAAATATTGCGGCAACTCAGCATAATGCAGCTATATTAATATCGGAAACTGATCAGGATCTTATTCACTATGAATCACTGTTAACCCAATACTCATCCAAGACCCTAAATTTTTATCCCATTGACGAACAGGAAGCCATCAGCATTAATTCCACTTCGGGAACCAGTGGACAACCCAAATTGGTTGTCTATTCACACCGGGGAACATACCTTAACGCAATTTCTAATATCCTGGATTGGGATATGCCTAAGCGCCCTACTTATTTATGGACACTACCAATGTTTCATTGCAATGGCTGGTGTTTTCCCTGGACTATAGCTGCACGTGCCGGTACACATATCTGCATGCGCAAATTTGATGCAGAAGAAGCCATACAGCTTATGCAAAAACATCAGGTTACACACTATTGTGGCGCTCCAATTGTGCATTATTCCCTGGGACAAGAAGCTCAGAAACGCGGCATCTCTTTTAATAATCATGTCTACGGTCTTATTGCCGGTGCTCCACCAACAGAGAAAATCTTTGCTCTACTTGACGCTGTCGGGATCGCTGTTACCCAAGTCTATGGCCTGACAGAAACTTATGGGCCGGTCGTTGTTTGTGAAGATAAACATGATTGGGAAACACTACCAACATCAGAAACAATTTTAAAAAAGATGCGTCAGGGTATTGTTTCCAATTTACAAGGAGAGGTCAGGGTTATTGATGAAAACAGCGGGTTAACAGTCCCTTCTGACGGACACTCTATTGGTGAGATTGTCATTCGGGGCAATATTGTTGCCTCTTATGATCCTGCCCGCCATATTACAACTGATATGACAAGTCAGTGGTTTTTTACCGGAGACTTAGCCGTCGTTGATTGCGATGGTTATATTAAAATCATCGATCGGAAAAAAGATATCATTATTTCTGGTGGTGAAAATATTTCCAGCCTTGAGTTGGAGAATGCTCTGTCAAATTACCCCGGAGTTTTGGCTGTCGCTATTGTAGCAAAACCTGATGAATATTGGGGTGAAGTTCCCCATGCCTTTATCGAACTGGATGAACATACATTGATAACTGAACAAGAATTGGATGACTATATCTGTACCGTTGTAGCACGCTATAAGCGGCCCAAAGGCTATACTTTTTTAGCACTGCCACGCAATGTAAACGGAAAGATCCTCAAAGAACAATTAAGAAAATTAGCGAAAGACCCATAACATCCAGGACATGGTAAAATGCGAGAATTCATGCAGCAATATAACATTACTCCCGAAAGAACCTAACTCATTGGAGTAACGCAGGAAATCGAATCCCACTTTTTGCCAGATACCCCATATTGCAATACATTGCACAGGCAGCATCAATCAAAGACATTGCAATTGCTGCCCCGCTACCTTCACCAAGACGCAGATCTAAATGCAGATAAGGCTGTAGCCCCAAATGCTGTAATGCCAACACTGCCCCTTTTTCTGCTGACATATGAGATGGAATACAGTAATCCCGAACAGAAGGAGCTATCTGGACTGCCGCCAGCGCAGAAGCGTAAGAAATAAAACCATCAAGGACAACCGGAACGCCTGCGGCTGCGGCTCCCAAAATCACTCCCGTCATCCCCACAAGCTCAAACCCACCTACCTTTGCTAATACATCAAGGGAAGAATGCACATCTGGCTGATTCACATCAATAGCACGACGTACAACAGATTCTTTATGTCTGAGTCGTTCAATCGGCAAATTAGCGCCCAATCCAACCACATCACAGGGCTCGCTTCCGGTAAGGACACTGATAACTGCCGCTGCTGGTGTCGTATTTGCAATTCCCAGTTCTCCCACACCAAACACTGAAACACCTGCTGCAATACGCTGTTGAACGAGTTGCGCACTGGCCAACAATAATGCTTCTGCATATTCATAAGACATAGCCGGACCTTGTGTAATATTGCCACAACCCTGGGCTAATTTGAGAGAGAGCAAATTATCTATTGGCTCACAATCAATACCAATATCTACAGGCAAAACATGAGTATTGCTGTTTTTCGCCAATACACAAACTCCTGTCAGCCCTTGCAACATATTCCGTGCCTGTATGGCCGTCACATTCTTGGGAGAAATAGCCACACCTTCTTCATAAACGCCGTGATCAGCACACATAACGATAATTTCTTTTTGCAGATTTCGCAGATCCTCAATACCGGGCATTCCCGCAAGTTGTATTGCCAGAGTCTCCAGACGCCCCAGGCTACCAATCGGTTTGACCAAGCTGTCGATATGCTGTGCTGCTGTCTCCATTTTTTCCCGATCAAGCGGTTGAATTTTATCAAGTAAAAGAGACAAAGAGTGAAATTCCATAATTATTCTTCCAGCCAAATTTCAGATTGGGTACTTAAAGGAAACCACATTTATTGGCTCTCCATAAACCAATTTATAAAAGCTATTTTTCAAAAAAACTATTTCCCAAGAAACTATTTCCAAATCAAAATCAAAGTCAGTAAAAAAACCACTTCGCCTATTTCAATTGCCGCTCCTAGTGTATCTCCGGTTTGCCCTCCCAACCGATAATTAAAATAGAGAGAAAGTAAAAAAATGGCGATCATCGTAACCATCATTGCAGATAATCCCTGCCAATCACCAAGTATCATCACCAATACCGTCCCTGTCAGTAAGGTGAGCACCGTACCACGTGGAGTAATGCGGCCAATATAACTGCTCCCCATTCCTTCATTTTCACGGGCATAACGCTGCTCAAACATCAAAAGCACAACAACAGTACGTCCAACAACAGGAGCACAGGATAATAAGGCTAATAATTTCAGGGGAGGATGATAGGCAAGTTCAACAACAGCAAGCATTTTAATGAGGATACAAAAAATCAGGGCCAGCCCGCCATACGTTCCAAGACGACTATCCTGCATAATTTCCAGCATTCTTTCCCTCTGGCGGCTGGAGAAAATCCCGTCACAGGTATCAGCCAGACCATCTAAATGCAATCCGCCAGTCAGAAGCACCAAAGCTAACGCATAACCGATTGCACCAATATACACTCCCCCGCCAGATTGACTTATTGCCAGAGCAATACAGGATGCAATTACGCCGACAATAAAACCAATCAAAGGGAAAGTCGCTATACCCCGCCCTAGCTGATAAAAATCAGTACCTTGAGCCCACTTTGCAGGCACGGGAAGCCGTGTCATAAACTGTAATGTTGCCCAAAAAAGTTTCAATTTCATTTAATCTTCACTCCAATACCAGAAACCATCAGCCAGACTGTTTCTGCTGCCTGTGCCAGTTTCTGGTTAGCTCGTCCGGCAATATCAATAAAATGACGAGCCAGTCGATTTTCAGGAGTAATTCCCATCCCCAATTCATTGGTCACTAAATAAACAGGCATCGGACAATTCAGGCAAGCATCGATCAAGTCATCTATCTGGTGGTGGACAAATACCTCCAATGAGGTGAAATCCAGCTTATCAGGTGACATGCCTTCTGATTTATCAAAAAGCAGGTTAGCAATTAATGTCGTTACACATTCAAGTATAACTCCCTCTTCTGGTTTACGGTGTTGGCGAATAACATTTCCCAGATCCTGATGTCCTTCCCAGGTTCGCCAATGGGGGGGGCGATCTTGCTGATGCCGCTCAATACGAGCAGCCATCTCCTCATCCGTAATTTGAGCCGTAGCAATATACAACACCTGTTCGCAGCGCTCTGTGATCAGCCGTTCAGCATAAGCACTCTTTCCACTACGTGCTCCGCCAGTTACTAAAATCATTTGTTGGCTCCCGAAAATTACACAGTATTTTGTGACTACAGCAAACCTGTTTATATCGTTGCCATAGAATAACGTATTGAATGATTATTTGATGAATTCATACAGATAAGTGTTTTGTATCGACGTGAATTAGCTCACAAAGTCAGACAAATATTCTTATGTGCTGTCTGTTATAGTAATATCCCAATATAATTACCTTACTATTAACAAATATACAGACATGCAAAATCCAGAAAATCATCTCACAGATATATCTACTTTTATGGCCCTCGATATTCGTGTTGGCAGGATCACCAAAGTTGAAAAAATGTGGCCTTAGGGACACGGATGCTGTAATTTTAAATAGGAATACCATGAGAATACAAAAAAGATGTATAGGTTACGTTGCTATTGTTGTTGATGATTACGACAAAGCCATTGATTACTACACCAACAAATTGGGTTTTACGCTGGTGGAAGATATCCCCAACCAGGAAAAAGTGAAGATATTTATGGTAACCGTTGGGATTTATATCAAAACGCAATTTCTTAATAAATATTAGCCCAATTTAATTGGGTTATTTCCCTCATATTAAAAAAACAGATTAATTTTGACTTAAATTTCAAAGTAACAATGGCAACAATATTAATTGTGCCATTGTTATTAATTATGAATGGTAATAAAACAATACTCACTTTAATTTATAACCTTTTACTTCACTTTCAAGCGCTCTGCTTTTTTCATCATAATTTTGAATATCTGTATATGGAATTTTTTTATTTGCAATATTGTAAATGACTTCTGGCAAACTCGCTATAAATTCAATAGGTGATTCAGGTAGTTTTACTGATACTTTTTCTCCTTTACTATATGCAGTTACTGAATGGTTTTCTATTTCCTGAGTATTCAAATTAACAGGTTTATTAGTGCTGTCAATTTTCGCCCCAGTCAGATAAGTTTTACCCACTACGCTTAGATCTACACTATTAGCACCAGAAATACCAGACTGATTCGCCAAAGCCTCATCATCATATTTTTCGTAATCAACCTTTAATTTATCTTTTGTCCCGATTAGAATACTTTTGATTTTACTCAACACCCCAAAAATGCCGGTTGGCTGTTTATCATTAAATAAATTGCCGCTATTAAACATAATTCCAGCATCTACATATGTCTTTTGTCCATTATTTGTATTCTTAACAGTTTCAATATTGAGATTACCTCCAATTTTACCATTTACGCTATCTGCTACAATATTAGAACTTTTGAGTATTGTATCTTTTCCACTAGTTAATGTAACAGTTTCACCTGTAATCTGGCTGTTATGGTTGGTAACTGCATTTGCATAACCTTTGCCGAATTCTCCATAAGCCTTCACACCAAGTTGACCTAATTTAGAACCCGTTATTGCAGCCGCGAATCCTCCTTCACCACCAACTTGAAGACTATTTTTCCTTGTAATATCTTGCGCTGATGTAATAATAATTCCACCCCGTTTTGCTGCTAAATCTATCTGATAACCAGAAACATTTGTGCCTTGTAAGGATAGATTATTATCAGCAGTTAAGTTAACACCTTGTTCACCTTTAATATTACTGTTTTTTGCGATTATCGTATCTTCATCATTTGTAGCATATTTTGCACCAACAAAGACAGATCCAGAATTGACAACACCGGTAGCAACATTAACCCCTATCTGAGCTTCAATACCCACTTTATAATTTGTATTAGAAATCTTATTAGTATTATTTGCCTGATTAAAAGTAATATTCTCTCCCGCATTGATGATAGTTTTTCCACTCTCAGCATCAAAAGATGTACCCTGATATTTGGCATTATGCTTAGCTTGAATATTAATGTTTTTCTGTGCTCTGAAATCACTGACTATAGCGTCAGAGCTGGATTGAGAGCTCCACGATGCACCCCCTTTTCCTCCCCCTTTCACAACAAGATCCTGAGACTGGATGTCAAAACCTGCTTGTAAACCTGCGTTACCTGACGTATGAAAAACATTTTTTTCTTTACGATTAAACGCAGCTTCACTGATATGATTATTTGCTTTTAATTCTATATTTCCATTAGTTGAATGATATTGCGTTCCTTGGTCATAGACATCATCCTTAGCATTAATATTAATATTATCGGCGTTTATTAGAGTAACATCAGCATTTGATGTGCTGGAATGTTCTTTGTGATTATCTCCCTTAGCGGAAATATTAAGAGCAACACCGGGAGAGTTGTTTTTTACCCCCAAAGAAATGCCTAGAGCACCTCCTACTTTCAGATCACCTGAAGATTCAGTAGTACTACTTACTGCCGCCCGGTTCTCTATACGATTAGCGTTAACATCATAATTACCGGCGATATTATGCTGAGTTCCCTGTTGCTCTAATTTATTTCTTGCCTGTAATTTGATGTCACCGGCAATATTCGTTTTTGAAACTCTTGCATTTTTCTGCTGTTGAACGCTATTGATATTGCCATATTGAGTACCAACAGTAGCCCCAATTCCCCCCTTGCCTAAAGAAAACACTAAACCAACACCAGTAGATGAATGAGATTGCTTTTTCGAAATTTCATTATCGGCAGAAAGGAAAGAGATATTATTAGCTAAGATATCAACATTACCATCTGTCGTGACTATATCTGATCCGATAACAGTAACATCTTTACCTGCATTAATGGAAATATTCTTCCCGTTAAGCTCCGATGATTTTTGTGTTATTTTTCCTTGTTGCTGACTATCACTGGTATAATTAATAATAAGTCCAGTATCAAAAAGCTTTCCATTATCTTTATCCTTATCTTTCGTAGCAGGTTTAAATATAAACCCTGCTTTAAGCAAAGATGCTATTTTCTGCCGATCATATTTCTCACCATAAGAGGAAACCTTTAAATCACCAAGTGCATTGATATTCAATGCATTAGCACTTTTTATTAAACTATCCACGACTTGAATATCTTTACCACTGAGTAATTTCAAATCCGCATCAGAAATAACCTGACTTTGTATTGCCGTCTCTTTATATTCTTTTTCTTTATTGGAATCTTTAGTAATATTAAAAACAGTTCCATTCCTCTCATCAATACTATTTTTATGATAATTAACGGCATTATCAATTAATAAGCTTCCATTAATTGTTTCAAAGTATGCACCTTCTCCTGCTTTAATATTACTTCCGGTAATTTTAATTCCATCATCACCTATTACGAATATATACCCATCTGCTGTTACATCAGAGGATTGATTCTGTTTAATCTCATTGTAATTATTTTTATTCTTCCCTCCTGCAATTCCACCCCAGTATGTTACGTTATCATTATCTGTCGATTTATTATCAAAATCTTTAGAAATAATTTGAGATTGTTTACTTGCCTTAATAATTAAATTATTGTCAGCGTGAGATTTAGTACCAATCAATTTAATATTACCATTTGCTTCAATACCCAGATCATTTCCAGCATTCAAATCACTTCTGATATTTTTCTGGGTGGAGTAACCTTTTTCTTTATCCCCTGTAGTTAATTTACCAGAATCAAGTCTGATATATTCTTTATTATTTGTTTTTTCAGCTTCTATCAAATTGTCTATTACCACATCACGCTTAGCAGATAATATGATGTTATTATCTGCATCAATATGCCCACCCTCTATTTTAATATCCTCACCTGTCGCAGCTAATTTCACATTACCGCTAGCTCGAATATTATCTCCATCCTGCTGAAATTTATCATAGCTATTAGTTTTACTATCTTTCCATAAAAATTTCCATTGCTCTTCATTGTCTTCAGTATGCTGATTATATTTCTGCCCTTCTAATTTCAGATTTTCACCGATTAGATTAATATTGTTGCCATAAATATCTGTTGCCATAATTTTATTATCTTTTTGGGCATTCAATGTAATATTTTCACCTTCTAATCTGGTATGAGCAATAGACTGTAATTTTCTCTCCTTACGAGTACTATTTCCGCTCATAAAATAGCTTTCTGACTTTTCATCTTTGAAAGAAACTTCTCCTAAGGCTCCTTGGGATAAAATAGTGTCACCTTTTAATTCAAGATCACCTCCTTTCAGCCTGGCTCCTTCCAATTTTAACTCTCCTTTGGATTCAATGTTAATACCACCACCAGCGGCCATCTCGCCTTGCAGATTAACACCACTACCTTTATCTGTACTTAATAACCGAATACGGCCAGCCTGCATACTGCCTAAATAATAGCTATCAAGTAAACCTACTGCTAATTTTTTTGTATCCAATAGTTGACCATCAGAAGAAATTTTGTTTTGACCTGTTATTATATTAAGATCTTGGTTGGTACTGATTTTACCAAGGCTATTAATTTTGGGGGCAATAAGATTTATAATAGCATCATGTACCAAACCTCCTTCACCAATTTTCAGACTATTTTTACCGTCAAATGTGTTAAACCCTTTCAAAACACCTTTATCAACTAATGGATTACCTACAACTAGCGATAACTGATTTGTATTGATAAAACCACACCCATTACAAGTGATACCATTGGGATTTGCTAATATATAATCTGCCGCCGCGCCAAAAACTTCTTGTCTACCCAGTAATAAAGAAGGATTACGGCTGATAACCTCATTTAAAATGATCTCTGCCTTCCGTCCATGCAAATTATTATTAGCCAATAACTTGCCTGCCAATTGCGAATTACCGTCTATTAGTGAATTATTGAAAACTGCACCATCTTTAGAAACATTAAAATCTTCATATTGATTATGCGATAAGCCTGACTCTGAAGGAGTAGCAATATTAATGACCACTGCGCCATTCTTAGCATTTGTTACATCAGGTTGGTGTGATGGATCACCTCCGGGTGTGATCCCATTGGCAAAACTATTTGAACTGAAGATCATAATAATTGCCACTGACACAGCAAGCCGACCAGTAGGTGATAATCTAAAATCAGTATTTTTCATATAATGACTCCTGTGCTTCTAATTATTACTCTGTGTAATCAAAAACTCTGTGTAATCAAAAAAATAGATTTAAAAAAGTGAAAATAATTACTTAAAAATTAAAAACTGTAAGAGAAACGTGTTAATAGCTGTATAGGATTATCAAGCCCCCGATATTGTGGAGACAAGATTTTTCCTTGGCTGACTTGAATATCAGCAAACAATTGTTGGTAGCGTAATGTCATCCCGGCATTCAGCCCTATAGCATTTATCCATTCACCTTTATTGCTATAACTTTTACTCTGTCCTAAATCTCCACCAATGCTTAATGTCAGAGAGCCTTGAGGTATAGGGATCGGATAAGACAATGTATTCCTTAAATACCAACCATTATCAGAGCATAAGAAACTTCCATTAAATCCTCGAATATTATTTTTATCACCAATATCTATACATTCCATAGCCGGTAACCGATTCCGACTATATTGCGTATAAAGTTCACTATCAAAAAAATAGGATGATTTAAACAGTATAAAGCTCTTTTTCAGATTCAGTGACATTTGACCTTTAATAAAATCCTTGTCCATAACTGTCTGTGCATCAAACCATGGCATTCCTTTATTAATTCCAATATCAAAGGTAAAAATACCTGTAGGAATAACTTGTAAGTGATTGACACTAAGAGAAACAAGACTAACGGTTTCACTACTTGTTATGAGTTTTTCATCATTTAAATAATTATTTCCTTTTTTATATACGACCTGTGTGCTTAATGTATCTATTTGCTTTTGATTACGATGAAATACCCAATCAGCCCGCATTCCTGCTTGTTCAGCATTTCCTCTTATATTTATTGATCTAACCTGTAATTGCATCTTATTTCTATATTTTGAATCAACATAAAATCCGCTGAATGTCATCTCACCATAAGGAAGTGAGTAAAGTAATATATAAGAATGGTTATGTTTTTTTTTAGAATTATTTAATGTAGAGCTTCCACTGAAACTAATAAAATCCGATAATCCCAATGGGCTATCAAAACTGGTATTTAACCTTCCCATCCACTTCCCGGTACTTTTTTGTCCATAATTATCAGTTGTCACAGAAACTTTCCAGGGCGTACTATGTTTGTTATTCAAGAGAATGATAGACCCTCCATTGACTGTACCAGGCAGGATATCCAATGTAGTTCTGTTTGATTGCAGACGATTTGCCTGATCTAACCCTTGATCGAGTTGGTGTATATTTAATGGATTATTCTTTAAATCAGGAAAAAGAGTTTGACTATTAACCCAGCGATCCCCTCCCCGAATATCTTCAACAAAACCTTCTATGATCCTGATCCCTAATGTCTTATCATAATCAGGCGGAATGAGTTTTACTCTGGCTGTAACATAGCCTTTCTGAATATAAAGATTCGTAATTTCTGATGCTAATTTATTAATATAATGACTGGTAATACAATCACTAGGAATAGCACTTAGCGTTTTCAGGTCAGAGGTTGACAATAATGATATTCCCTGCATATAAATGCCACTAATTGGCAGACATTTTTTTGACTCCACGAGCTTTGGTAATGATTTTTTTGCAGAATTCTCTTCTGATCGATTGAGTATTGCCTGATGCAGCCTCTGTTCAATGAGTTTGTTAATCTCCCTTTCACTGTTCTGTAAATTATTTATTCCTTCACTCACAACAGATGGTGATAGATTTTCATTCAGGTTTACCGGAGAAGCGGATGCTGTAAAAGAAATATACGGTATTAAAAATATAAATATTATTGTGAATTTTCTAATCATCATATAGGGCACCAAAATAATCAATTAATACTTATCATTAATATATTAATTCACGCTGGTCATTTTTAATCACAATTAATTAACATCAGATGTAGCACTTGCATATTGCCATAGTTTTACAAAAAAAATACAAACAATTCATAAACACCAATAATAAAAAGATTAATTCGCAATCATTTGATAATATTGACTCAATAAAAAATCGTTAATTATCCCTATGAAAATTATAAGAAATAAAGTCAATAATCTATTTTTATCAATATAATCAAACTAATAAAATATTTTCTTCAGATGAATAACAATAAATATATATTTAAATAAAAGCAATTTGTGAAAAACATCTTATATCATGAAGATAGACTTAAATATCAGGGTTGTTATCTAACAATACAGAAACCAGACTTGTTTTCGATAGCATTAGGCAGGTTTACACAAATTTTTTAATTTCATTATGTGAATGTAATATATTAATATATGAAGTATCTTTCGTTATCACAAGATATCAAAGGCTGTTCCATAAAAACCAAACACTTGTTTGTGAGAAACAGATTTAACCATAACACTTTGATATAAAATAATTTTATTTAGAATAAAATATAGTTTACAATCTGAACACTTTTATTATCCTAAACATTGTTGATTTATCAGAATAATATTTTTGATTCAGATCACAATTTGAACAAAAAATCAATCCAACCAAACTTACGATCACTTTCTCAAAAGCCGAATAAATTATAAAAATAACCTTTACTGTCCACTCAATATGAAATAAAAATATGAATACAAAAAGTAACCAAGGTCATAATATGTCAAATAGGGAAAATCAAATACTGCAAATTTTAAAACGAGACCCTTTTATCCAACAGCAAGAAATTGCAGATATTCTTGGAATTAGTCGCTCGTGTGTTGCAGGACATATTATGAATCTAAGTAAAAAAGGTTACATCAAAGGGAAAGGTTATATTTTGTCCAATGATGTTTATGCTGTTACGATTGGAGCAACTAACATAGATATAACCAGCTATACCTTTGCTAAAATAGTATTTGATGATTCCAACCCAGGGAAAATAATCTCGACCCCCGGTGGGGTCGGGAGAAATATCGCTCAGAATATTGCTGCATTAAAAAATGAAAGTTATTTAATTTCTGTCGTTGGCAACGACCAACATGGTAAGCTTCTGTCAGAACAAACAAAATTATCTGGCGTTAATATTAAATATTTACATAAGCTGGATGATGAAAAAACATCAATCTGCAATTCATTTATTGATGAAAATGGAAAGTGTATCATATCTGTAAATGATATGAGCATTCTGAATAAACTTACTCCCTCATTACTGACTCAATCTAAAAAACTTATCCAAAATGCCAGTGTATTAGTTCTTGATTGCAATTTATCTCAGGAATCATTGGAATGGATATTCAACCACGCTAATAATGTTCCGATTTTTGTTGATACTGTTTCCACCTTCAAAGCATCTAATATCCGCCATTGGCTATCCTATATCCATACTCTGAAACCTAATCGCTCCGAAGCCAAAATACTCAGTGGTATTGAGATTGAAACATTGGAGGACGCAGCCATTGCTGCATCTTGGTTTCATCAACAGGGTGTCCAACGAATAATTTTAAGTATGGATGCTGAAGGTGTGTATTATAGTGAATTAGATAATAAAGCAGGCTATTCACGCGCATTAATGAGTAATGTCGTCAATACAAATGGAGCCGGTGATGCGATGATGGCAGGGCTTGCTCACTGCTGGCTGGCCGGAATGACACTGGAAGATAGTGTTCAATTTTCTCAACAATGTTCTGCTTTTACCCTGTCATCAGAAAATATCGATATTTTCCCCAATAAATTTAAACATCGGTAGCCTTGTTTGGTATCAATTTTTTTCATAAACATCTGGACGAAATATTTGCCAGACAAAATTTTCACGATTAACAGGAGAATAGCCAAACTTTTCGTATAACCAATGCGCGGATGAAGTCACCAGCATTATTCTTCGTAATCGTTGAATAATAGGGTGAGATTGGCAACATGTCATTAACCAGCTTCCTAGCTGCTGTTTTTGATATTCTTCTAATATATAAACATCGCACAGGTATCCAAAAGTTGAAAAATCTGTCACGAATCTAGCAAACCCTATCTGCACGTTCTTGTCATACAATCCAAATGCCAGACTGTTTTCAATAGAGCACCGTACTGTTTCGAGATCAATTCCTTTAGCCCAATGAGAATGTGTAAGAAACTGGTGGATAGTCGTGATATCTAATAGTGATTTATCTGTTGAAACTCGATAGTTTTCTTTTTCCCAATATGGATTTTGCACTATATTTTTCCCTTAAAATATTTATAACCATTTATAAATTGTATAAGGAATCACTTAAGTTTTTTGTGTAAACCTTAACATTTTTATTTATATTCATAATAATTAGTTAAATTTCTGTAAAGAGATTTTTTGATAAAAAGGGTTTTAATAATCCGAACTTCTTCATTATGACCCAATTCTTTCTATTCTTGTATGCTTGGGAATATTCTGTTGGTGGTGGGATGTATGATAATTCCAGAGTGTATCGATTAGACATCTGTGTTTAGATGCCGGAAGATCCAATTTGGAATCAACACTATGTTGCGGGTTATTATTGATGAGTGATTCACCGAATTACACCCGCAACTTTCTGTGGATTGAAATTATTCTGTTCAATGCGACTGACTCAGACTTAAGCGGCTCTCACTATATAATTGAATGCCACATTATGAGGTCGTGTTTCGTTATCACCAGCCATTCCAATAGATTTATCTTCACTTGTACTACCTAATCTATTGACACAAATAGGTATTTTACCGCGAATTAGATCGGCATCATCATTAGTAGTCGTAGGACTGTTTGTGGTTTTGATGGTCATGTTCCCAATAGTTAGATCGGTTAAACAAGGTAGTATTCATGCTCGATGAACGTGCCTATCACTTTATCGTGCATTTCTTCGGATTTAGAATAGTCTATAGTTTTTCGATTCAGTCTCTTGATGCGAATACGCAGGGTGAGATTGGTTCTTTCGATACGTTGAGTCAATGCCTTTCCTGTGAGATGTTTTCCCTCAGGAAGGCAGTTGTAAACGGCATAATTATCCGTACAGTAGAACTGGATGTTGAAAGGAGACAGAAGTGTCAGCAATTTTTCCAACGTTTTCCTGCTGCGATCATCCAAGACATGTGCGATGACTCGCTTCATATTCGGTTCCCAGGCATACCAGAACCAACACTGATGACAAACGACCCTTGCTCGTCTATTTCATCGATAATCTGAATATCACTCCCTACCAGTGGCACGTGGTTACGTTTCTTGGCGTGAGTTTTTTCGTGTGCGAATGACCGTGTTAATACCGACCTTCAGAATGCGAGCGGTATCCCTGACACCAGAGTTATTCATTGCCATATCAACAATCTGCTCTTTCATGCCGGGATGGCAGGCTTGATAGGTGTAATTCAGTTGAAAGGTTTTACGGCAGGCATAACAGTGATAACGGGGTGCCCAGTACGTCCTTTTCCATGTCCTTTCACCACATCACATCCGGCGCATGGAGTTACGCCAGCTCCAGCGGGGCGACATCGACTTCGAACGTGGTGCGGTAGTGGTGAATCAGGGCAAAGAGAATAAAGATCGGGTTGTGCCTATCGGTGAGCGGGCGCTGGGCTGGCTGAAGCACTATCTGGAACATGTCCGGCCTCAGTTGGCTGCACAGTACGACAGCGGCTACTTGTTTATCTCACAAAAGGGCAGGCCTCTGAGTCTGGGGCATCTGACGCAGATCGCAGGCAAAGCCATCCGTCAACAGGCACAGCTGGACAAACCGGGCGCCTGCCATCTGTTCCGGCACTCAATGGCCACGCAAATGCTGGATAACGGTGCCGATATCCGGCATATCCAGGCGATGCTGGGGCATGAGAAGATCAACACAACCCAGATCTATACGCGGGTCGCCATCAAACAGTTAAAGCGGGTGCATCAGCAGACGCATCCAGCAGAACGGGCGGATAATCAGCAGCCGAACGCCGACACCGAGCCACCGGAGAGCTGCTCATGCACTGAACCTGCGGAAATTACCGTATCAGACCGACACCGCGATGGCAGCGGACAGCCCGATAATCCCCGTTGAGTTCGCTGGGTGCGGGGCAGGGGCAGACCGTGGCCGGACTGCCCGGAAGCATCGGCGTAGGCGGGGGTAAATGGGCAATCTGCATTATGTCTGGCGCCCCCGCTGTTCGGCATCGCTGGGTGGGGTGAATCCTTATGGGTATGTGTATAATCCGGTATCTTGGGTTGATCCTCTGGGGCTGGCAGGTGGAAAAGGAAACAAAGGGGAACCTGTAAAACCTAAAACTCCAGAAGTGGTTGAGTTAGACCCTAAAACCATTAGATTTAGCCAAAACTCAGTTAATGGTGCTGCTGACATAACTCAAAGCATGAAGAATAAAGGTTGGGCTGGAGATCCAATTGATGTAGTTAGAATGAAAGATGGCGGGCTGACAACAATAGATAACACTAGGGTTTTAGCTGCATCAAGAGCTGGTGTTAATGTTAAAGCCCGAATTCATGATGGTTCATCACCACTGCCAACAGAATTTGTCGAACGTTTTACAACCAAAAAAGGCACTCCATCAACATGGAAAGAAGCTATTAATCTTCGCATAGGAAAACAAAGTGCAGGATATAGAAATAGATATCCTGATGGTTCACCTGTTATAGGATCTCTTGATTAGTATGGAACAACTATTAACAAAATCAGAACTTCCAGAATGGTTTTCTTATCCACATGAATTTACAAGGATAGTTGAACAAAACTTACTCGACTTTGATCCTTGGATCATTTTGGAAGGAGAACGGCTTAGAGTTCGCTTTGATGGCTTGAAAAAAAGATATCCAAATAGAGATATTATTCCTTTCGCTCGTCGAGAAGATAATGATGATGTCGCTTGTTGGGATAAAGCTAATCCCAACCAAGTTGTTATCATTCATGATTTTTCAAGTGAAGGGTATGAAAACGTGGGTAACTTTGAGTCATTTTGGGACTGGCTTAGAGCTGCCTTAGAAGCAACTATCGAATACGATGAATAAATACTGATATATTGAAAAAGCCGGAAAGATCCGCGTGATCTTCCGGCTTTCTTCTTTTTTAAGAGCCGCTCATGAAGGCCGAAAAATAACTGGAAAAAGTCTGAAACCAGTTTCTAAAAACGGCAAGGGAAACAAAAATCAGTGCGAATGATCCAGAAAGTGGGTTTACGAGTTTCTCATTGGTAAAACCCACTGCATCCAGTAATATCACTGAACTATTACGGTACTGTCGTCCTTGATAAGAAGTCGACCATTTTCCAGCTTGATACAATGATCAGCCAAGTGGAAAAAGCGATCGTCGTGTGTAATAGCCAGTACTGCTTTACCGCGTGCTGCTAGTTCGGGCAGTAATTCCTGATAGAATACGGTCTTAAACAGTGGATCCTGATCAGCAGCCCATTCATCGAATAGGTAAAATGGCCGGTCTTCCAAATAAGCAACCACCAAGGCGAGGCGTTTTCGTTGTCCCAGTGATAAATCACGGGTTGAGAAACAACCATTTTCAATCTTTACCTTGTGATCTAAATGTAGTTTAGCGAGCAACGCGTTAGCACGCGCATCTAATGTCGAATCTGCATCACTCAAGCCTACCAATGTTTCGAAAAGGTGAAAATCAGAGAAAATCGCTGAAAATAATTGTCGGTAGTTTGCTCTATTGCTGTCAGTGATGGCATGTCCATCAACAGTAATGACACCGCTTTCTGGTGTATAGAGGCCAACTAATAGCTTGGCGAGTGTCGTTTTACCACTGCCGTTACCACCAATCAGAAAAGTAATTTCTCCTCTTTTAAGTTCCATATCAATGGAACCAAGTTGGAATACTTCATCTTCTCTCTCTCGATAATAGCTGTGGGTAATGCCAGACAAGTGTAGTGAGTGAACTTCACCGAACTCGTCAGCACAGATTTGCGGGCCAAAGTAATCTTGTTCATTCAATTCAGAAAGTATATTTCCGATGCGATTCAGCGATACACGAGCTGCATTCAGTGCTGGGATACTGTTGAGTAGCCCATCCAAAGGCATCAGCATAAACAGAAAGATAATCAAATAGCCAGCCAGAGTCGTTGTTTCAAGGCCTGGTATCACAGTCGGGGCAAATATTACCACGCCTAAAAACACATAAAATAAGAAGAGGATCCAGCCAGCGCCAAAGGCATAAACACTAAAAGCACGAGTACGATGCTGGCGTACCGCATCAATCTCGCTGCCAAGCGAGTGGGTAAAAAAAGATTGAGCACGTGAGAAGTGTAACTTCAACTCTTTCGCACCAGAAAATAAGGCGTTGAAGTGATTGAAGAGACGGTCTTGCGCCTTACCCGCTTCCTTGAATGAATTGATCGCTCTGGTTCCGCCAAGGCTGTAACCGAGTGAGCCAATGATGACCACAACCAATGCCAAGAAGAACACGGGCCAGGACAACCAAGCCAGATAACTGAGGCAGCCTAGTACGATCGAACCCTGCATTATGATATTGGGTAAGGTGAAGAATAACATTGATACATTAGTTGCATCATCTGTGATAATAGATTGACCTCGAGATGAACCAAGCAGTTCAATCTGGCGAAAGGGGGCACGCGCAACGCGTTCTGAAATAAGTTGGCGCATCTTCGCCATTGTATTCTGGCTTAATTTAGCGAAAATCACGCCACTCAGTATGCGACAGGTAATAGCCAGCACAGCCAGGATACCAAAATACCAAGCGAGCAAAGAATAGTTATCATTGGGGATTGTCACTGCTCTGTTAATTAGAGTAATCAAAGAGACGCTGGAAATACCATTGACGATACTAGCAAAAACAGCAATGGCAAGTGCCCAGCGCGAACGGTACAAAAGTGAGAGTAAGATCTGATGGGCTGGTTGTTTTATTGTCGAAGTGTTCATTTATAGTCCATAAATTATGTGCATAACTAGCTGGTGTATCTATCCTTTTTGGTGAATAACATACTGAGGAATCACTTGATATCAGGTAAGCAAATTCCTATGTCACTACACCTAAAGACCAGATTGGTTAGAAAGCGATAAAATGCCAGCCCCGCAAGGCTGGCTAAAGTCATAGCGTTGAGTCACTTTACTTCATGAAGTGCCTTTCAAGATTAGGGTTATTAACATAATCCAACTCTTCCCATAACCAAGTGGCAAATTGTTTAACTTGTGGGTTGGACAGCATAGTCATGTGATTACCAGATACGATCATCGTATTTAGCTGAGTGACATGTTTGGACCACATATTTTTGCGGTTTTCTGTTTCATCAACGTCTCCTTCTTTGGCGTTAATCAGATGAGCGAGGCCTTCATAGCGGGCAGAAGGTGTATAATTTGCATTCAAATTAGCTTGCATAACCTGAACGATACCTTGCAACAGTGACATCGATGCATGCGCAGGGAAAATACCGACATTCACCAACGTTCTCAGCAGGAGCTGAATCTGCTCATCTGATTCCTGGTTTTCGAAGTCTTTTCTCGTAAACGGTAATGGTTGAGTCAGCATCATGTTGTAGATATCGATCAATTTCATGAATGTTTCAACACGGCCAACAGCTTTCGGAACACTATCCTGTAAGTCAGGGGCTCTGCTATCAACGAGTATAAGATCGGTCACTCTTTCTCCTTGTGCCTGTAGTTGTAACGCAATCTCAAAGGCTATCCAACCGCCGAAGGAATGACCTAGCAGGTGATAAGGGCCATGAGGTTGCATTTGACGGATCGCTTGAACATAAGCATGAGCCGTACCTTCAACGCTGATATAAGGAGGAAGATGTGACTCTATTAGGCCACGAGACTGTAAAGCGTGTACAGGTAGCTGGGACGGAAGTGACAATGCCAATGCAATAAAACTGGAGGCACTGGCACCTGCACCAGGAATACAGAAAAGCGGGGGAATAGAGGCAGTCCCTTTTTGGATAATGACACCTGGAGCATAGGAAGTAGGCAGCAAATGCTCAGTGATCGAATCGACCAATTGATTGATCAAAGGTTGTTGCATGATAGTGCTATGAGTTCCACCAATAGGATGAAGTACAGAATGCTCTCCGACAATATCACGCCAACCACGCCAAGAGTCGTACCCAGAAGGTAACTTATCTGCTGTATAGAGATAGATGGGTAACGATGATGCGGGAGCAATATAGCTGCGACCAAATTGTAAAATGGTTCTTTGGGTATCGATACGAAGGAGGACATCCTCTTTTGTAATACCCATTGGCAGCCACTGGCGTTCTTCACAAAAAGCAAGAACTTCGTTCAAGTCTTTAATATGATAAAGTTTATCAAAGTCGGGCTCATCAACAATGTCCATATGATCACGTAAGTAATTAATAATCATATCGATATCTTTCTGCGTATCATTTATCGATTTGTTGACATCAATATCAAGTTCATGACTATATCCACTTGCAGTATCAATTTTGAGCCCGCTCAAGTTATAGGAATCGATCATTCCAAGATATTTGACTTCCTCACCACTGTTAATCAATTGCAAAGCCATCTCGTAAACAATAACCCCCCCGATTGACCAACCTGCAAGGTAATAGGGGCCATGGGATTGAACCCGACGAATAGCCTGGATATGGCAAGCGGCCAGCTCTTCAATAGACGTTGGTGGATTTTCTATTGTGTGGAAGCCCAGTGCCTGTAACCCATAGACAGGTAATTCTGACGGTAGCAAAGTGGCTAGTAGCGAATAAGCCAGCGGATCACCTGTGGTTTCGTGTACCAAGAATAATGGCGGTAAACTGCCTGAAGGGCTTAACGGCACAGGATTCGCGTCAAAAGGCGAACTTGGTTTGATTGAGACATCGCTACTATTGCTACTATCGTTA
>NZ_CAWMEB010000427.1:0-24998 GCF_963866145.1 Xenorhabdus sp. NBAII XenSa04 | reverse complement strand
ACAGTTTCTCCGCCTGCTCAAGGTGGGACATGCTCTCCACGGGAATGGTATTCCCTGAGTTGCAGTACCACTTTCCGAGCACCTTTTGTACAAATCCCTCTTTGTCTCCTACGAACTGATCAGAGCCAAATACCCCACTGGTCGGTGAGCGTTGAATGACAGAAATCGGGTTCACAAAGCTGGCAAGAGTAGTCATAGTTGTGGCTCCATGTTCGTCAGGGAACCACCAGCCCAGGGGGTAGAGATTCCCCAAGGGTTAAGTTGAATGCTGTTTGTTTGGGGAGGCCAGCTACCTCACAGTTCACTCTCATCAGAGAGCAAAAACTTGCTTTCCGAGGGGCACAAAACTTTCACATGTGAAAGTCGATGCCACTTGGAAAGCAGGGGGGATTACCCCCCCGCTTTAACCCGCGCTAAGCGGTTCAGGATAGACTTTACGCCTTCCCTTATCCCTGATGGATCGTAATCGGCTTCATCGCAGCAGACCACAAATGAGAATGGATGCACCTCGTCGGACATCACCCAAGCCATCGTTTCCTGCTTGATTTCACTTCCAGCTCGACCATCGGCCAGGATCCTAAGGCTATGCCATAGAAGCCCATCACGCAATTGCCTTACCTAACCATCAGTCCATTCTAGCTTTGGCTCAAATGGAATAACCTCCGCGGTTTTCGGCTCTTCGTCCAAGAAGAAAAGCGGCAGCTCAAGCTGGTTTTCCTTCTGGATCATCTTCACTGCGTTCATGATGGCTCCTTTCACGGGCACCATGCCCCCACTAGGGCATGAAGCCCCCAGTGGGGTTACAGTCATAGTTACTTCACGCCTGCCAGTCGAGAATTAATGTTCTCTTCCAGCCAACCTTGAAGCGATTCAAGGTCACGCTTGTCTTCCAGATTGCTGGCTTTACGTGCGTCTTCCGACACAGCGCTCAACATGGCGTTAGCCTCAGCAAGTGATTCGACTTGTTCCCAGGGAACACAATCGTTTGACTGTGATCTGTCATGGTCTTCTCCTTTGAGAATGGAGGACCGTCTCCCATCAGGAAGATCGGCCCCGAAGGTTAAAAGTAAAAATCCTCCAGCTCTTCATGGTCCGGCTTTTGCTCGACAGACCGAAGCAATTCAGCTTCGTCAGCGAACTCAAGCTCAGGATGAAAAGCGGGATGAAATCCTCGATGCCAGACTGGACGGTCGTTATCGAGGTCTAAGTAGCAGTGCCTTCCACTGGCCGGGTGATAACAGTAAAGCCACTGTCTACCACTGACGGTAAACGGCTTCTCTGCACCTCCACATGCCGGTACAAGGTTATCTGCTGCTATATGCGCTACGCGTCCATAAACTCAGTCCTCGTCTTCGTCATCACGAACACAAAGATCACGAGCAACTATTTGCAGCTATCAACGCATAATCGTTGCCTTGCCATCTGCTTCCATGAACCAGCCGACAGGGCACTCCAGGATGCGATGCTTCACGACATCTCGCTCTGAATACCCCTCTCTAACGGCTTGCTCCAGCATTTCCCTCGACATGCCCGGAGGAGTGATTATCTCCATTTCTTCGATTTCACTTCCGATCTCGACCATTCCAATCAGGTCAAGCTGGGTCATGTCCGAATCCAGAGAGCAGTCAATTGCTGACTGTATGATGCCTTTGTGGGCCAGGCCCAAAACCGACTTAATCGTTGAAAGCAGAGACTCGGCTTCGCTTTCGATTTGTTCCAGAATGTCTTTCCACTCCCAGTGCTCAAACGGTTGCCAAATGACCAGATCATCAGGCTCATCTCCCCGTTCTACGCACTCCGACAAATACTCATAAGCCTTGTACCAGTTCTCTTGCTGACCCAGTTCCCTGAGCACTTGAGCAGTAACATGACCGTATGCGATTTGTTCAACTTTGGTATTGATAGACATAGTGTTTCTCCTCGAAATGGGCAGAGGAGCCCACCCGCAGGGAAGGCCCCTCCGGATGGGTTAAATTTCCAAGGTCACATCGGCTTTTGCTTTAGCGCAGCAAACCAACACTTCCCCTTCATTTGACAAATGCGATGGGTGTCTCGTCATAGGCCACTTGACCTTTGAGGAGGCGAACCCGGCACATGCCACAAAAGCCACTGCGACAATGCGTTTTAACAGTGAGGCCTTTGTTCTCTATTTGTGCCAACAGAACATTGTTGCTGAGAAGACAGGGCGATGAGGCAACGTCGTTACGACGAAACACCAACAGCTTTTCATGGGCGATACGTTCCACCAGGCTGGCAGGTTGTAATAGTCCCCGTCGCGCCTCAGGTTTCCCATGAGGATTCCGTAGTGCCCTCCTCGCTCGCAGGCGTCATGAATATTCATAACGGCCAGCTCCAGAGCTTCAACGAACTCCGGCAGGCTCATGCGACTCATATCCCATTTATTGGGCTCGCCCCACTGCTTACCGGAATACTGGATCATGACCCAGTAGGGAGGATGCCACCAGATAAGATGAGCTGGCTCTCCCAGGAACGAAAGGAAGTCATCCCGCAACAGATTGAAACCCTGATGCAAGTCTGTTCCTTTGAAACAGATACCAAGTTCATTGGCAACGTCGATACTGGAGCCGCCCCCAACACTGGGATCGGCCACCAGCCCGTTCGGCTTTCTCATGTAAGACTCGATGAAGTCTTTGACGATAAAGCCTGAGTAGTTACCTCGGTACTTGTTGTTTCCGTAAGGCCCCCTGTTTTCGTAGGAGCATACTGATGATTTGAACATGGCGTCCTCCATCATAGATGGGCGCACCATGCTCCCATCAGGGGCAGGTTCGCCCCTAGTTAGGGATTAAAATCAAGCGTTCTCTGCATACCACCAACTAAGGCGATTGCAATCACGGGAGAAAACAACCTTATCGGGAGCCTTCATCATGACCACATCACCTTCGCAGTAGGTGCATAGCTCAAGCGTCGCTTCATTTTTCCAAAAGGCACTGCAACCCGATTCTTTATACACAACCTCCCATTTAGGATGTCGCAAATACCGATGGAAGAAATCGAGGGTGTCACCGTAAGGGAAGTTAAAGCGCTCCATCACTGAACCATTTTCAGTCAGTTCAGGCTTAACTTTGCCGGTTTTTAAGCGCTTCTTGATGATGCGCTGAATCCAACGAAGTCGTGCAAACAGCCGCTTAGTGTCTTTCTCGTACCACTGGGGATTACGCTTGCTCCAGTAGAGCTTGGCGAAGATTTCCCCGGACAGATCCTTCATCTGGTTTTCGTTGAGCTCATCAAGAAAACGTCGAGAAGGTTTGTCGTAGTCAAGAACGGCTTCCAAAGCTGATAGGTTTTTCATAGGGATTCCTTATTGCTATTGCGGAGCCCCGGCCCCACAGGGTTAATGATTGAACGTCGAGTTATCGAGGGTTCGTGAATCGAATGGCTTTACCAATGAAATCGGCCATCAGTCGATTTCCAGTAGAGCTGAAATAGCTCTGCCACTCTTTCCAACCACCCACGGATTCCACCGAGCTTGGAGACTCGAAGATACCCCAGATACGCATTTCACAACTTCGCTCCAAAACTCGGTTTACCTGGTCAACCAAGTATTCCTTGTTTTGCAATGAAGAGAGGTTGCAAGGCATCTGCATGATCAGCTTTTCAGCTTGCTCGAAGTCGATTTTTTCAATCAACCCCGTGCGGGTATCCACAGAGAATGGGGCCACCTGCTGGCCGTGATTAGAGCACAACTAAGATCGGATTAACGCCAACTTCCGCTGGCACCAAAACGCTGCCGCAAGATCGCAACAGCCAAACCAGACGTAAACCATCGAATCGCTCCAGAGACTCTACATCGGTAGTGATGTCATCCTGGTAGATTTCCGGCAGCTTATGTTCGGCGGCAAGAGAGATCATTACGGATTTGAGATTGTTCAGATGAGACATGTGTGTTCCTTAAAGTAACTTGGGCACACAGAGCCTGTCAGGCGCCGTGCGCCCTTAGGCTGAGGTTGAATGCTGTTTGTTTTTGGCGACCAGCTATCGCACATTTCGCCCTCAGGGAGGACAAAATTCACTTTCTCAGCAACCCTCAGTGAAGGCATCTGAGAAAGTAGGACGGTATTCCCTCCTCACTTTGATTGTTCCACGAGAGCTGTGTGAACAGGAGCGCTCAAACTGCCCTTTTCGGGTGCAAAGCTCAAAGACGCATCAACCAGCACGTATTTTCAACTCTTCGATCAGGTTCTCAGGGGCCTCGCAGTACAAGCCAACAAGGCATCGAGACTGACCGGCTTGTTAAAGCTCTTGTTTGACCAGGAATCACCAACTGATGACTTTGCCCAGTCGATTGCTTGCCCAAGACTGTGGAACTGCCGTCTGCCTGTGTATCCCATACGACTATCCAAGGTGACTCCCTGGAACAGTCTCCAATGCATTGGAGGGATTGTTTGGCAAGCAGTAAGAAAGGCGTATCAGGCGCTGTGGCCCTTCTATCCTTGTTCCTATGATACAAGTCCAAGAATAGATGGAATTGATTCATAGACTCTCCAATAAAAACGGCCATCCCAGAAGGGATAGCCGTTTGTCGTTTCACTTCCTGTTAGGCCGCAAAAGCAGTCAATGACCGCTCCATCAACTTAAACAGTGTGCGTTGCAGAGCTGCCGCGTCATCAATGACAATGTTCTTTTGGAACAGTCCTGATACTGCGGTAGTCTCTACCCCTATGCCGATCACCTCAACATCGCTTCGTTCACAAAGGTCAATCACAGAGCGACATGTCGGGGCGCTTTGAGGCTGCCCGTCAGTCACTACGATCAACATTTTCCGCTCTTCACGGGTCTTGGTGAGCTCAAAAGCTGCATACCACATAGCTTCCGCCATAGGCGTACCGCCAGTTGCTTTGAACCCAAACCGACCGGCCCGATTCTGAACCGTATCTCCATGCTTCACGACATTGAACACTGGTTGGTTCCGGTTGCCACCAAAAAAGGTAACTGCCGGGTTTACACCGGGGATCGCTTCCAGAGCCATCGAAATAGCCAAGGACGCTTCCCGCGCAATGTCTTGACGCTCCTGTCCATTAGCAGCCTTGTAGGCCATCGAGGAGCTCATATCAACCAGGATGTGAACCGCCGTGTTAGGGCGCTTCTTGGCTTCCGGCTTGAGGAATACGCGGGTATCGCCCGTCACGACACTATGTAGTTTTCGAGCATCCACACGCTTCCCTGAGCGTTGGTTACGGTGAGCAACTCGCTGGCTGGCCTGGACCAATCCGTAAAGCTGCGTTCTGATCTTTGAAGTGGTGCTCTTCACGTCCCCCACAAGGCTTTTGCCAACAGCAGGATTGTTCTGGGTGTCCACGGCGGAACGAACAGTCATATAGCTATTATCGCCCTTATCCTGAGCCACCCGGTTGAGCTCGGCTTTAAGTGCATCATGCGCGTCACCGCGCAAGTCACCGGCATCGGCATTCAGAACCTGCTGGAGCATTTTGGCCGCGTCTTGTTTCGCCGTGTCAGAATTACCACCAGCCTGGCTTTGTCCTGCCTTACTGCCACCATCAGAATCCGACTTACCTTGGTCGCCTTGTCCTTTCGGATCAGACTTCCCGCCAGCATCGTCTTGCTTCTGGTCATTGCCTTGCTGATCACCCCCATTGGCACCAGGTCCTTGGTTTTGATCGTTACCACTTCCACCCTGATTGTTCTGAGGTTGGTTGCCACCAGCATTCTGCTGATTGTTACCATCCTGACCATTCTTGGGCTTCTGCTCTTCTTTCTCCTTTTCCTCCTCAATCATTTTGATGATTTGATCGGCCAAGGATGTTACCTCTGCGGTGGACTTCGTGTTCACAGCCTTACGCAGCAAAGCGTTCAGCCGAACAACAACACCTTGAGGAAACACGCGCTCGAATACGGTGGTAGCCGAATCGAGATAGGGTTGAAGGACGGATTGCCCTACAGCCTTGGTTTGCAGCCAGTACAAACAGAACCCGGTCAAGATGGAGGCTGGAGCCTCTTTATCTGTGACGTGCTCGTAATGGCCTGCTTGAGCCATATAACGAGCGACTTCATTCAGGGTCTGTGAAGTACCGGGGAAGAGCTCCATCATGGCGCGTTCAATGCGACAGTCCTCCAAAACGTTGGACAACTCAGCATGAAGGCCTCTGCGACGTTCAACACCAAAATCCGTAAAACGGACGTGGGCAGCTTCATGGGCCAAATATCCCCAGACAGCATCCATGTGCGGATAGTCGTCAGGGATATTCGGAACCACGATGGTCTTACCATCAGTGTATGCGTCACCGTTACCGATTGCGACTTTGACACCGAGTTTTTCACCATAGGCTGCGGCCACGATTGGTAGAGCGTTGTAAATAGTGCGTTTTTTGGACATATATTTTCTCCTGGTTGGGAAGAAGATAGTCCACCCTTGGAGGGAATGGCTATCCCCTCTGGGTCGGTTTAGTTGAAGTGACTATTAGAAGAAATAGTCGCCATCATCGTCAGTTTTAGGCAGCTCCTGGTTGAGAGGCTCCTCAGTGGGTTCCTCTTGGATAGGCTCCTGCTCTACCGGAGTTTCCTCAGGAAAAACAGACTCATCCTCAACTTCAACGCACCCTTCTTGAACAGCTTCACCGGTATTGGATTCATCTTCCGATTCACCCTCGCCTCGTTCTGCAAAATTCTTGAAGAAGTTGTCGATGTCTTCATCCAGGTCAACAGCGTTACCACCGCTGTTGGTCTGTTCGGATTGAACAGAGCCAGTACCACCTACCTGCTGCTTGGTTTTGTCGCCCTCGGGTGCTAGAGTAGACTCACCTGCTTTATCGCTTTCGTATTCGGCTTTTTCATCTTTAGAACGGTCCCCCATCTGGGTTTCCGAACCGCCAATGTCATTAGCCATACCCTCTACTGTGATCGAACCGTTGGCATACTGCTCGATGCGGTCTCTCTCGCTCATGATCAGCACGGCGGCCACGACCTGATAAAAGAAAGGCGCAACGATGTATCGACCATCGGCATGTTGCTCGTATCCCCGGAGGGTTTGGTCGAGCAGCTTGACCAGAGGGTTAAAAGCGCTGTTCAAGAAGCTAAGTCCATCCACTTTGTCGCGGATATTACGGAGTGTCTGCCGAGTCGTAACCGCACATTGGTCTCGACCGGCTAGGCGTTCCATATAGAACTTGTTCGCTTCCTGAACCACTTCGGAGATGAGATCGTCACCCAGACGTTCAACCTTACGGTTAAGACGCTTGGCGTTGGCCTCATCTTCGTTCACAGGCTGGATCATGAACACCTGATACTCAAAGCCAATTCGTTCCTCGACCGTTTCTTTTGGAAGGGCTCCGGCACGGATAGCTCGCTCATACTCAGGGTTCTCATGACACCATTCATCCACGGCTTTGTTGTAACCGTTGATGAAATCCTGTTTTAGTTGGTTGAACTGAAAGCTGATGTCATTCAGCTTGTTACAGATTTCATCGGTCTTGCTGACGGGGACGGCAAATCCGTTCATGAACGGCATACCGAATTTCAGCAGGAGACGACGAGTTTCTGTTTTCAGGCGGTGAAAGCCTTTCAGCTTCGCCGGATCACAGATTTTCTTACTTCCCAGTTGAGCTACTTTCTCAGGTGGAATTTCACCACCCTCGCCCAGCTTGAGATCAGATGCAGACAAACGGGTTTGTCCGCTCCAAATGTCAAAGTCAACGTGGATAACACAGAGGCTTTGTAGATGGTTCACTTTAGTCATGATGCACTCCAAATAGTTGGGGGCGCACCACGTCCCGAACCGGGCGGATGCGCCCGGTAGGGCCAGTAAATTAACGTTAATTTGCTGTTTGTTTTTGGCGACCAGCTATCGCACTTTTCGCTCTCCGAAGAGAACAAAATCTGCTTTCCGTTGGAGACTCTCAGAATCCCCAAGGGAAAGCGGGGGAAGATCCCCCACTTACCAGTAGTACGTTTCTACTTCTTCCGGCAAATCATCAAGAGGAGCAAGCACGTCCTCATCGACAATGTATCGTGGTTTCACCGAACCAGTAACCGTAACACGGCACCGTTCTGATGACTTCTCTCTGTACTGGTCAACATCCTCAGGCTTCACACCTGATGCCTTATCAGCCAACAGCTTTTTGTAATCTACCCGTCCAGCTGCTTTGTATCTCGTCACCATCACACCGCAGTAGTCTGCATGGAAGTATTCTCCCATTAGTGACTTCATGGTTTCGAGATGAGGTTTTTGTCGTTCTTGAAGCTCAGTCAGTCGCTGTTTCAGCTCCTGAATCTCAGCGTCATAGAGGCGATATTCCTCAGCAGCAGCAATCCAGCGATTGACCTCTTCACCTTGCGGTATATACAGGTCTCTCTCCGGATCTTTATCGGGCTCCTTCTTATCCACTACCTGTTGCCAGAACTTTTTAGCCTCGGCCAAGATTTCTTGAATCATGGCTTCGTCTCGGAGTATTGGGAACTCCTGGATCTGACCTTCAAAGTAGAAGACTAACCAGCCTTGCTTGGCACCCGTTACCAGGAGTTGGTGTTGCACCTGCGGGTAATAAAGCTGGTATGCCTTGCTGTTTGCTTTCTCAGCACAAACATCTTCCCAGACAGTCGCACTCGGGCTTTTCAGCTCGACGGACTCCCCGTTATCTCTCAGTCCATCCAAGGAGGCCCTCATGAGCGGGTATTGAACCGATTCGACACAGGCGGGGAGCAGCATATCATCATACTTCTCCTCGAAAGCACGTCTTGCGGCATCTTCGTTTTCTATCCCCCGGCGAACCAGCGGATTAAGACTCAGATCGACTTCACGCGCATACCCAGTCTTCTCAGCCCACAATCTCCATCGTGTTTTGTACGGAGATCGATTGAGCAAGATAGCGGCGTCAGTAGCTGTTACACCTTGACGCCGCCAATCAAGCCAATCTTCCTCGCGTTGCGATAGGTTGACTATTTTCATGGACCTCTCTCCAGTGATTAGGAGGGAGATCTCCCCCAGCAGGGGAGTCCCCCCCGTTGGGGTTAGTAGTAATGCCCTTCTGCGCCCTCCTCTTCTGCTACGGGGATCATGTCCTCGTCACTCAAAGGCGGCACGTCTTCGGCACCAGATTCCGCATTCGCAGAACCACCAGCGGTGGACTCTTGCTCGTGCGCTTCCTGGTAGTTAGGTTTCGGCGGCTCCATTTGATCCATCTCCTTCTCACGAAGGAACTGAGTCGCATATTGCAGTTCCGAACCCTCATACCGTCCCTTCACATACTCATGCGCCGCAGACCATGCTTTTTCAGCAATAGCGCGATTTGCGAGTTTGGTCAGGATCGGGTCAAGCTCTTTGTGCTCAATAGCCAAAGGCTCCTGGCTATTAACTTGAGTCGGTGAAGGGAGATTGGCAATAGCCGGGTTAATGGCCGATGCCTGCTCCATTTCACGGATGCGTTCAGCTTCATCCTGGTCGTAAATACCAGAGAAACCGAAAGCGACACGAGAACACTGGATCAGTGACTTGTGCCGGAGTTGGCGCTTGGTGTGTGTTTGCCAAGGACCAGTGACAACATAAGGGCCATGTTGCCCATTTTTCTGCACCGGTTCTCGGTAAACTTCGTCAATGAACTCCTTGATCCGGATAGGGCGAGATCTGTCCTTACGGTAAATCACGCATTCTATCCACTCAGGGCACTCAACGTTTGCTCCTTGCATTCTGACCATCTTATCCGCATAGACGAACTCGACGCCATCATACTGGGGATGATCGTTGATGATACGGCTCCAACCATCAACACCTACCACCGGAATAATCCCGTTCTGCTTATCAGGAAACGCATAGATTTCCCGAGTGAAAGGGTTCAAACCGTATTGTTCAGCCACGATCAAGAGCGTCATCATCTGCTCATCGGTCGGGGCGCTCCCATCTCGCTGTTTGAACGCTGTAGCCTTCAACGTGTCATAGAACTTCCGGGTGTCTACACCAAAACGTTCTGCGATACGGGTTACAAGAGATTTGCTATCAGACATGGTGTTTCTCTTATTCACGAATGAACGATTCGAGGACACCATGACCCCCCTCGGGGCATTGGTGCCCCCGTAAGGGTTAAAAAAAGTGATCCTCTTGTTCGGCGTCGATCTCTGCCAGGCGAATCAGCTCAGATACAAGGCCAAGCCTTTCTGCATCTGCTCTTACTTCGTCGTAGCTGAAACCAAACCGTTCAATGAGGGGTTTTAGTGAATCAAAACGCTTGTAGTCGAAGGAGTCACCCTGTTCATCACAGAATGCCACCAGCGGCTTATCTACGTTTGAAAAGTCATCCGCGAAACGCTGTTGCAGGTAAACCAACATCAGCAAGGGTTTGTACCCATGTTCCGGTCGGAGTTCACCAGCGCCTTCCAGCGTAGCCGGATGGATAGTGTTCTCGCCTAGTCCAGAGCTAACCCCAAGCTCATAACCGCTGTCAGTACGCATCAGCACACTGGGAAGTAAGTCGTTTGAGCCTTCATTCCGAGCAACCTCAAAGCCAATCAAACCGGCTCCTTTGGCAAACACCCCGGCAACAAAACCTTTGAAGAGGTTTATATCACCTGGAGGTAACTCAGATGGCGGAGATAACAGCCAGTTGAGAGATCCCAAACTGGCTGTTTGTTCGGCTGAAACATTCCCCCATTCCAGCACCGTCTGTGTCTCTGCGTTTACCAGCACCTCATCCAGAAAGGTGTACCCCTGGCTGAGAAACTGTGACACATACCGGCTTTCTTTGTCCTTGTAGGACATAGGGATCATGTCCGGGCCGTTAGCTTCAAAAGGTCCTTCGAGCTTTGTCTCAGACCAGTTTTCAGCTTTCCCATCAGTGACGGTTCGGCGTAGCTCGACCATCGTGAATTGGCCTGGCCCCGAGGAGCTGGGCTCCCGGAGCAGCTTGTAGCCAATAAAGACTTCCATTATTGCCGAGGTGAACACATCCAAGAATGTGTAACGACGGCACAAACAGTCATTTATCTTCATGCGTCACTCCTTAGCGCCATTGGTCCCCGAACACATCCTTCGCAACACGCAGGATGGCTTCGCGCTCCTCTTTGGCCGCACGGATAAGCAGAGCTTGATCCAGGGCGTATTCAAGGGCGTTTGGGGCACCACGGAACGCAAGAGACAGTTTCGCCCAACGCACCAATGTCCGGGTGGACATAGTAACGCTGATCTGACCATCTTCCCCGTTTTCACCGAGAAACAGCTTGCGGACCTGATTAGCAATCCGAACCATTCTCTTCCGTACATTTTCCGGAAGTTTCGGAGTAACACGGCCAAGAATGCTGAGTTCAGCTTCCTCACCCGCATACCCTACTTTGGTGAAACGATAGCGATCCATAGCCGCGAGGTTCTGCATCATCACCCCTTGGTACAGACCAGAAGCATCACCGGACCCCGTAGAGTTACCAGTAACGACCACACGAAACATCGGATGTGGCTTGATGATTTCCCCACCATTCTGAGCGATCACAAGAGGACGCCCCTCAAGGACATCGTTGAGACCAGCCAGCTCGGCAGGGTCGGCCAAATCCACCTCGTTGATGAGGAGAAGATGACCTTCACGCATAGCGACTGCCAGAGGTCCATACATGAACTTCATGACAGGTGGTTGACTAGGTTTTTCCGCGACCAGAGCATGATGTCCAATCAAGTCTGTCAGCTCCACCCGCCCGTGGGCAGTGATTTGCTGAACAGGCCAGTTGAGACGACCAGCGATCTCGGTGATACCTGATGTTTTACCAGACCCGGTAGGGCCGGTTACGAACAATGCGTCACCGCCAGGTTCTTTGAGATAGGCCAAAACCTCTCGCAGAAACTCTTTGCGGAAAACATAGTTGGTATCAGTGGCAGGGATGAAAGGGTTCGAGACGTCAGCGTAGCCGATGGCAATAACCTTCTCCGGAATGCTGGGCATACCGAAAACCTTGCTTACTGAAAATTGAGTGTATTGAGACATAGGTGCGCTCCTATAGTGACAGGCGCACCACGTCCCGAACCGGGCGGATGCGCCCGGTTGGGCTAGTAAATTAACGTTAATTTGCTGTTTGTTTTTGGCGACCAGCTATCGCACGTTTTCGCTCTCCGAAGAGAACAAAATCTGCTTACTGATGGCTTCACCATGAGTAAAAAGACTTTTTTGGAGCGAGGAGAGTAGCCTCTCCTGGAGGCTACTCCCTCAATGGACGAACATCACCACATCGTCGTCTTGACCAATGACCCCGGTTTCTTTGGCCTGCTTCGCTGTGCGCCTGGTAGGAGCTGGAATACAGTTTCGGATCAAATTTCACCTCGCGTCCATCAGCCAGATAGATGATGCCTACGTGATTGTCGTAAACATGAAGACATGAAGATGCTGTTGCATTCTACATTCCCTCTGTAGCTTGTCGTCAAAGCCAACTGACATCAGAAGACTTTGAGGACAAGCCACAAAGGCTTGACCAGAAAGAGAGGGGTTTCCCCCTCCCTTTTCGTTGACTATCAGCAGTAGCCAAACGATTCAGCGATTCTCACGAAAGGACGAGAGATTGCCCAACCAGTAGGGATACACATAGCGATGATAGCGATTTCCATGATGTTGCTCCTAAGCAAAAAAGGGGCAACATCCCCGTCGGGGTATGATTGCCCCAATGGGTTTGAAAGTGTCGAAGATTGCTCAGCGACAGTTATTACCAAACAAGTTCCTTGCCCTTACGAATGTAAGTCGGGATTTCGAGATAATCCCAATCAGGTTCTTGCTTAGCAACTTCTTGAACTTGAGTTACCTCAGGTTCAACGACTGCTTTGGCTTGCTCAGCCTTAGCAGCACGTTCTTTGATGACGGCCTGTACAGACCGCATTGCAGGAACTGCTAATTCGTTCCAAAGGAACAAACCGACACGCTGGAACACCTTAGCGAGGGCGATGAAGGAAAAAGCAAATACCTTTGCGCCGACGTACAGTGCGCCCAAAGATGCAAGCAGAACTACAATGAAAGTGATGATGTGCATGGTGTTGCTCCTATAAAAAAAGCAGGGGCAACACCCGAAAACCGGGAGAAGCCCCCGGTTGGGGTTAAGTAATGCCATACGGCATAAGACTAGATGCTGTTTGTTTTCGGAGACCAGCTACCTCACTTATGGCCGCAGAGCGACTAAGATGGTTCAAATATAGCTCACCTTTGCTCAACAGAAAACGCTGTAACTGTCCATTTTGGGCACTTCGGGATGTCAGGTTACAGATTGACCGCATTTATCCTTTCCTGTGCGTTTATCTGTACCTCAAACTTAGGAGTATTTCTAATGACAGAAGCACAAGCAGCAGTGAACACAAGCAACGACCGCAGCAACCACTACTCTCGCCCTGTTTTCAAGCAAGTCCTGAAAGTGAACAGCCTCCAGGCTCAGCGCGTTATGGAACGCAGCTTTGAGCGAGTTTCCAATTCTCTGTTCTCCATCGACGTTATCCTTCGCATCATCGGTGAGCAGGAAGAAATCGACCAGGTTGAAACTGTCATCCTGGAACACATCTCCAAGGTATCCGAAGATCTGGATAAAGCCACCGCCCAACTCAACAAGCTGATGGAAGACAACGGCATCGACATGATGCCCGGCTATACCAATCCGAACGAATACACCATCGAGATCAACTCCCCCCAAGTGGCCCAGTTCGCGCACTTGATCCGCAAGTTGGATACCCTGATGGGGATCGTTGACACACTCTGGTTAAACACCGTCCTGACCAGCAAGCAGCGCACCGACGCAACCTACCAGTGGCAACAGCGCCTCATCAAACTGGCAGGTCGCATCATCGGCATCGAGAAACGAGCTCGTATTTCAGCACACACCAAAGGCAAAGAAGGTGAAGTTGCCCAGGCCGCGCCTGAATCTGAAACTGGCGACAAGGAAATCGCAGACGAAGCCGAGAAAACGAAAGCAGCATAACCCAGCCCAAACCTTTTCCCCTCGCCTGAGGGGCTTTTTTTTGCCTTTTATGATTGCATTTTATGATGCCGTGATATTATCGAAGTAAATCAGATTCAACTCAGGCAAGAACGGAGAACAACGTGAAGAAAACATTAATCACCACCGTAGCTTTGGTTGTAGCAGCTCTGTCTGGCTGTGCATCTACCAGCAGCAACTACGAACCCTCAGCCTATAAAACCAACCACAGTCGCGCCTACAACATCGCAGAAGCTGGTGGCCTAGTAACTGGCATCCAGGACGCATCGGTTCCTCGTGACAAGCTGGAGCGCCTGACCGACACCAAAACGTCTGGTGCAGCATACGTGCTGTCTGGTTACATGTCACCGCAGCTCGGTATGACCGATTGGCAAGGTGGCTTGGTCAACCTTGCCAACTGGGCTATAGGCCCCAAACAGCATGGTGCTCGTAATAGCCTGATCGCTTGGATGCCTGCTAATGAAGCCGTTTCCCCAGCAGATGCTCAAGCCAAATTTCTTTCACATGTGAAAGTTTCCATCGAGTCAGCGCTGACCGATTTGGGTGCCGATTTCACGCTTCTGTATGACAAAGATGGTCGCCTCACCTATCAGTTCTACAAGAACGAATGGGGTTGCCCGACGTGGGTGAATGGACAAAGCAAGGTGGCTGACATGTGTTCAGTCAAGGTGAAGCTCGTGGAGCCCTGCATGGGTGCAGCTCCTGATTTTGTCTCTGGTGCTCAAGGTGCGGCTTATGCGTTTACATCAGGTCATGAGACCACATACAACTTTGTGAATGTCGGTAATGGAGCCACCAGCCACGCTCCTCAGCAAGCGATCTATGCAGCCATCAGCAAGCAGCTACCAGCTTGGGCCTACCTCTATCTTGCTCCGAAATCAGTGGAGCTGGAGAATGGTGACAAAGTTGCATTCCCTTACCTACTGGAGCAAGGAAAAGCTGAGCTATTTGTTTACCCAGAAGCGTAATCAATCGACATAAAAAAAAGGGGGGGGCCTTTCGGTAATACCGCTCGCTTAAGCACGAGCGGTATTAGGCCTTTCGACCCCCTTTTTTATCCCCCACCACCACCGCTCGTCGGAGCGCCAGTTTGAGGGTCTATACTATTTGTCGCCTCTTTTCGCTTCGCATCAATATCAATCCCCTCTAAACGTTCTAACGCTCTTTCCTGAGCATTTTTCCGCGTTCCGTCAATATTGAAATCGTTCCCTGAGCCTGTCAGGGAATCGAGATTTATTAAGTTTGGATCTGGGAATTTACCGTTCTGCTGCAATATCCCAAGCCACTCATCCAAATTAATTTTGCTCCAATCAATATCGGCAATTTTATCTAGTGGAATACCTTCACACTGAGGGTTTTTCGGGTCTCCAAAGTTTTGGCCCAATTGAGGGCGGATTTGCTCCTGAATAATGCGAGACAGTGGAGAGTTGAAACAGCAATAGGCCTCTCTCTTTTCAATGCAAGCGCCAAGTAACTTAGATTTACAATATGAGCCTACATAGGCACAATTCTTGAGCGCTCTCTTAGCATTCATTGTGAATTCTTGTTCTTCGCATTTGTAAATCATTTGAATCATCACCATTGTAACAACATAAATAGTATATATTGTCATTGCAGTACTAAGCCATGTAGTCGCCGTCTGCATCATCGCTTCGGCAGCCTGTTCGGATGCGGCGGCGGCAGCCTGCTCTGTTGCTGCATCCTGTCCTGCTGACTTCATGACATCCATCATCACTTTTTTAACTTGCTCTTTGAGCTGATCAATGAGCTGATCAACAAACTGCTCTACAGGTTGAAAGAAGGAATCTACAGCGCCAGACACGTTCTCAATGTAACTTGTGAATGGTTTGGTAATTTCTGTCCATCCTTCCAAAACTGGCTCTCGGAGGACTTGATAAGCACCTTTGAGGGCATTGCCATCTGTCAGCCCCATCACCGCACCGTCCAGTTTAGGAACCGCCATTATGAGATTTAGGTAATCAGCAAGAGAGATGTTAGTCGGTTTCTCACAGCAATCAGATACTCCTCCAACAGCAATTTTGCACTCGCCAGCTTCTCCGGCAAATGCAGAACAAATAACGTTCTCATCGCCGGTTGGATTGTCATCTCCATCCTGGCCGGTGCAACTCATATCCTGCGTCATGAACTGCGCTGCATTTAGTAATGCCGTGGCACGAGCGAAATCTGTATTTTGTGTCTTCGTCACATCGAGACAGTCGTCACCCATGCACCGTATAGGTCCGCCACATTGATATTCGGTTTCTTTTTCTAATGTCGGAACAGAAATGTCCGTGCCACAGTCATAGGTGTCTTCATGCACATAGCATGTACCAGAGGAGCCCTTCGCTCCATCGACACATTTTGAGCTGATAAAACCACATTGAGGATTATTCTCGTACTCCGAACAGCTATTCAAGTTACCGCCAGAATTGACTGGGCAGTGAGTTTCTCCTTGAGGGTCGGTCCAACAATCCATCTGACCTTTGTAAAAGTCATAGTCAGCTTTTACTCTTACTTTTTTACATAGTCGCGAAATATTTGGAAGTGGCGACGGCTTTAGCTGAGACTCACAAACCTTGATCCCGTTAACAACAGTGCAGCCACTTTCATCTGTTGGATCATCAATACAAGAAATCTCACCACTTGCAAATCCGTCAATAACTCCTTTGGCCGAACCCATACAGCTTTGTGGTGACCATTCATCTTTGGTGATTGCTTTCGCTGGGTCGTAGTGAATTCGAATGCGTCCATATCCTTCACCGCCTCCAGTTACAGATACACGGATTTTAAATGACACGACATCACCAGGGTCTACGCTTTTAAAGTTGCTTGTAACATCAGTGTTTGGGTTTGTTTCCCAACTAGTGTTCAGTTCGCATGATCCTGCCGTTTCTGGAGGGAAATTATTGTTAGGCCCTTGCCATACTTTCTTTTCCTGACCAGATTTTCCAACCCACACCTGCATATAATCGTCCCACTTAGCATACTCCAATACAGCGCTTGTGATTGCATCAGGGTTAGAAACCTGTACCCGAGTAAACTCTTCATAAACCGCGCAATGACCTCTCCAGTAGTTATCGCCAACACGGCCAATCCATAGCTCGGCACACCCCTCTCCACATGATTTAAGGTTGTATGGACCATCATAGTGTTTGACCACTGAAGCATCGTAATCATGAACAACTTCACAATCAGCACTCTGATCAACCACTCGCTCACAACGTTCATATTCGGGAATGTGAGTATTGATAGTATTTTGATTTATCGTTGTTTCAGCGGAACAATCACCGAACCCTTCCGCTATGAGATCCATGTCTTCGTAGGTTTTTTTGCTTAGGTTCAGAACTGGGTCATTACTGAAATCAGGACGTGACCTATTTGAGGCATCGAGAAGAACCTTATATGCAGCCCCTGAAATAGAAGGATCTGAGCTATTGGCGTCACTCCAAAGGGAACCCTTAGCGTTATTCCCCACGCTATCCATGTCATCGCCTGAGTCATAAACGCTTTGCAGGCTGCCTACGTCTGGTTTATTTGCATCAGGGAAATAGTAGCTATCCGGCTTATTGTTGCTGCCACTCGTACCAGGGAACAAGTCATTCACATTGAGCTGACTGCCTCCATCCATCTGGAACTGGCCGTCTTTCAATGTCGGCATAGAGATAGTGCCATTTTGAACGGTCCCAGAGCTCGATTTGAATGAGTTTGAGAGGTCTTGCCCGAAGGCCTGGGCCTCTTTACCCACCGCTGTGATGTCCGGGTCTTGGCTACCGTTAGCATAAGAATATATCGGCAGCACAGACATGGTTACTGTCAACATCGAGGCCACGACTCTCATAAAATAAATATGACTTCGCATTGTTTTCTCCAATTCAACCTTCCCATGCTATCTGAGAAGACAAAGGCCACCTGTACGTGTAGTGGCCCTTTTAGGGTATAATCGGGAACTCCCGTTCAAATTCGTTAGGTGCTGGTTAATTGTTACAGCAATCATTCCATCGCCAGATGGTGTAGATGGGATCCTGCCCAATTGCCGGTATAGTTCGCATCAGCCCCCAAGTTAGGGTGGATTCACCAATAACGTGAGATGAATTGGTTTCTGGAACCGGATGCAACAGCGTGAATTTGTACTGCGTTTTGGGAAGTGTTGGGCTGATAACGCCTCTACACATAGCCTCAGAGCCCATAGTCTTCCATGCAAGCCCACGGCGATGCAAAGCGGCCAGTACCCTTGTACTAAGCAGGCTGCTATCACGAATTACACCTTTTCCACCGTTCTGGTTGCCACTAAACGGATACAAGGTGCCCCATGAGCCTGCACACCAGAAAAGCTGTTTTAGGGGTTTTCCTGCGGTTGATGAGACTGCATCAGCAGTACACGCAGCAGCAGCGATTGGATTAGCAACAGCCGCAGCTTCTGGATTAGTGAAAAACGCGAGCTCATCATTATTCCAGGTCGGGTCTAACTCAGACATGTACATTATGTCGAGATCCATATATCCATCGGCGTTACACGTCTGCTTGATAAACAAATCGAGCATCACCAACAAAGGGAACGCATAGTAGTGATAGTGCATGAACGACCCGTCACCACCATCCATATCCCCCATGCCGTGATGTCCTTGGTTAGTTCGGTCAAACGGGAACCTGACACCATTCAAGACAGATGAGCAACCAGGCACCCGCTGAAACTCTACAAGCCTGGCTGGCTCCCACATCGAAGTGGTAACACCGGGTCGAGGAACTCCGAGATTATCCTCGCACATGCACAGTGGGTTACTGACGGCTTCGCTCGGAAATGAGCCTCCACCGCCACTTATAGGAACCCCTGCTACTTTGATGGGGAAAATACAACTCCAGCAAATGTCTGTGATTAGCTTACCTCCGATAACTTCCGCATTCTGGCACCCAGGGTCAGCCGATACCGAGCTAACCCAAAAGACCGCGCTAACGGCCATAATCCGTAGAATTTTTTTTATCATGGTAAGGCCCTTACGTTATTCAAATGTTTCTCCATGACAGCAGGCTTCCCGTGATAGAAACCTTGTTGCCACGACAGCCCAAGTAATTTGGCACTCTCCCCCAATGGACAGGTTTCTACCTGCTCAGCAATAAGCCGAATGCCTTTTCGTCGGCAGTGGAGGCTGGCCGGGTAATCTTCAAGTGAACGAAGTCTTCTCGCGTCAAACTTGCAATAGCGCCAGTCATAACGGTTCAGTCGCTCCAGAGAAGAGTTCTTGTCTCCGTAGTCATCCAGAGCCAGCTCAACTCCTATTTCGGTCAGAGCATCCCATCTCGATGCGAGAGAGGTATCCTGAATGCCCTCAGTGATCTCGATGACAAGCCATGATGAGTGATTCTTAGCAATGGCTTGGATAACCCGTGTCTATGCTTTGAAAATGACGTCTGAGTACAAAGTCGGTTCGGAGACATTCAGAAAGAGAGTCGGATACCGAACCAAACAATGATGACGGTTGTCCTGAATGAATTTCGCTACCTCCATGTCCACCAGCTCCCAGTGAGGCGGAGATAGCAGAGTAAATGGCGTAAGAACCCGGCCTTCGTCGTACCAACAAGCCAGTACCTCAGCAGCGACAAACGAACCTATGCCGACGTCTTTAATTGGTTGGAAAACTGGGGAAAAAATCATTCATCGCCCTCCTCAGCAAGCTCGCGGACGACAAACTTCTTGCCTCTGGCGGTAATTACGCTTGGAGTGTGCTCCAGCTCGAATCGAGTAATCAGATCTGGCGTTAATAGATATACCGGCGCATCAAAGTTGTCGGTGACACTCTTGTAGGAGTCCCAGCCTTTGTCTTTGTCGAACTCGGTAGCGATGTAGGTGATCCGCTGTACTCCAGGCTCCTGCTTGATTTCAGGCAACTTCTTGGCGAGCAGCTCCATTTGCTTTTTGTCCAGCGGGTCGAAAACCACGACAGCTTGGGTGAATGGCCGCGTTCCCAGCTTGCAGACTTCTTTCGGATCGCACAACGGGTTGATCACTTCACCCGCGTGAGCTAACACAGTGCCATCCGGAGTGCTGATGTCACTGGTGATCATGACGCTGGGGTCAATCTCTCTGGTTCGAGCCTTGGTAGCTCTGGGCAGCTCATTGAAGTTCTGTTTGGTCCAGAAGCGTTCGACAGCCTGTTTCTTTTTCTCTTCCCAGTCGATATTGGCAAGGCGTTTCTTGGCAACATCAATAAGATCAGGTTCACCAATTTCCTCTACCGGCCCCTTAACACCGAGATCACCCTTCTCACCGTTATCGACTTCCCGAGCGAGCCATATCGGATCGGACAAACCAGATACTTGGGCGACCACATTTGGATGCTCCCCTAGCAACGGTTCATCTTCGACCATCACAATCGCAGGGACGGCTGTGATTTTGTAAGTTTTAAACAATATGGGGTTGATGATGATGTTCGGCACAGGGTCTTTCTTGGCCGCCAGCGCCTGGATAGCCTTTACCCCCTGCCCCAAGTTCATTCCTTCCGGAATACCACGGAACACAACCACAGCATCAGGCTGACCTGACACTGCCGTTAAAATATCATCTAACCCCTGGTCGCCAAGAGAAAGGGAGGCGAAAACCAGTATCCGATGGTCGGTGTAGATACCCTTCTCGGCCTGCTTGCGTTGCATTTCCTTTAGCGTCTGGTTGGTAGACTGGAGCTGCTTGAAAAACGTCTTGGCTTCGGCCTGAGCCTCGTCCATGTGTTGGTTTTGCAACAGAGACAGTATTTCCATCTTCTGGGCCTTTTGGGCTATCTGCTTTCCTTGTTCAATAAGCGCCCTGTCCTGCTCTGTAAGCGGGGATTCTTGAGCGAAAACCCTACCAGCTACAGAAAGCATCAATACCGTCAGAACGGTCTTAGAACAGGGGATATGCGCGGCCAATGATCTGATCATTTTTCACAGTCCCCCAGTAGCGTGAGTCGAAGCTGAATGGGCTTTTGCCCATAAACCAGTAGTTGTCATCTTTCAAAGTGGCCTTGCCGTAAAAATGGCTCTCTGGCAAATGCAGTTTCCCTGCAAGCTGGAGTCCTTCTCCGACGACATCACCGTTGACGGTGATCTTCCAATTATCGTTGATCTCCACTTTATCCCCCGGCATCCCAGTTAGGATTTTGATCATGCGAGTTCCGTCCTTGTAAAAAGGCTGCATGTTCTTAGCGTGGAAGGCGTAAACCACCCCTCTCTCTAGCGACTGGTCTTTCAAGTCGATGAGGAAGAAGGTGTAACCCGGTAGGCACTTCTCCTGCTGAGGGTCAATGCCAATGCGGTATCGGCTGGCAAAGGCCGCACTAGCAGCCCAGAGAACCAGTAACGTGACACCGGCCTTAACCGCGAAACGCTTCCAGGATTCTTTTTTGACGAAATACTTCTTGAGTGAAAACTTCATTTCAGCACCTCCTTTGGGAGGTACACATCACTTGGCGCACCAACAACGGCGCTTGCATCAAGCACCAAATACCCCGCGTCTTTCAGCTTCAAAATCGCGTTATTGGTATTAACCATCAGTTTTTCCAACTCCTCCTGAGAGGCCCCAGCAGGATACGCAGACGCAATTTTGGCAAAATCGACCACGACCACAGGCGGGGTTTGATTTAATCGCTCATGGATGCTTGCCGTTTGTTCGTTCATCACGTAGTAGCTACCGCCAAAGCCTCCAGCGGCACCAAGAACGGCAGCGATTGCGATTGATTTAATGTCCATTAAAGTCTCCCTGGTTATGCAGCCTGTTTACGGCTTCGCATCACGGCTTTGATAGCCTCAGGGATGCTCATGCCTTGTTTCACAAACTGGTCGATGGCGTTAACGTCCACCGGATCTGTCGAATACAACAGCTTCTGGAAGTCACCCACTATCAAGCGTCCTACCCCCATACCGCTCTTCGATTTGATAAAGATTTCTGAGTACACGCCCTGAATGGTATGTACCGTCTTGAGGGTGTGGAACCCGCCCTCGGAAAGGGTCAGACGACCGCTACGCTTAACGGATTCCACGGTTTCTTCGGTTTGGCCGAGCAGGTACATGCTGGCCGAGTTCTCTGCGATGGCACGGCCTACAGCGTTTTCATAAAGGTCGTTGATCGACTGGGTTGCAATAACAACGGAACCGCCGTACTTACGGAATTTACGGTAGGCGTGTTCCATGAAGACCGAGACCTCTCCCTCTTTGAGCAGGTCCCAGGCCTCATCCACAATAACGACCTTCTTGCGGTTACGTTCACCCAAGAATACTTCCTGCTGGATCTGGTAAATAAGCTGGAGCAGCACAACCTGACGCAGGTGTTTACGCCCTTGCAGCTCATCGAGCTCCAATACAGTGAATTGGTTCTGGAAGCTGACGTTGTTCTTGCGAGAGAAGTATTTCCCGTAGCTGCCCTGCGACGTAAAGGCGTAGAGTTGCTGACCAATATCCTTGAGGCGCTGGTCGTTTTCTTCTTCCAGACAGCGCTCAGCGATGTCGTCAACCTTCATTTCTTCACCTTTCTCTTCCCACAGGAGAGAAAGGACCTGTTTCAACGCTGAGATTTGCCATTCATCCAGCAGGCCTTTAGCCGATGCCATTGCACAAACGAGGCTGACAATCGCGTCTTCTTCGTCTTCATAGCTCTGTATGAGCTCGAACGGGTTGAGACAGACGTGCGTCCCTTCCTCAAAGTGAACGAAGTCACCATTGAGCATTTCCGACAACTTCTGGTAGGACTTACCGGCATCAATAACCCAGACCTGAGCACCCTCGGACAGATAGGAAAAAATCAGTTCGTTGGTAAGGAACGATTTACCCGAGCCGGATTCGGCTGCTATCACCAGGTTCTTGTTGGTATTACTGTCGTGAAGAGACAGACTCATGAGCTGGCCGTTGCGGGAAATCAGCGCAGCATGATAAGTCCCAGTCCCTTTCCACTCCCCGAACACTGGCAACACTACGGCAGCCTGCTCGGTTGTCATGGTCTTGTAGCGGAACAGGTCTCGCACTGCATCACGATCGGTACAGAATGGCAGGCAGTTGAGGAACATCGGCAGAGCAACAAACTTATCCTCCATCAGCTCGAACCGAGATTCACGCCAGATGTTTCGTGCGGCTATCGCCGCTGCTTCAACACGTTCCTTGGTTGGAGCAAACAAAACCACCGAGTAGGTGATCTTGACGGGCTTGGCCCCCTCTTTCATGGACTCATAGAGAGTGTCGAAACTCTCCTTTTTGTCCGCCAGCACCGGCACGAATTTGAGCATCGGCCCGTAGGCTTGGTTTACTGTGAATTGGCGTTTGCGCTCCAGAGTGTTTTTCGTACTTTCGGCCTCAGGGAAAAACACATTCGTCACGACCATGTAGTTTTCTTTGATGCTGGAGTTACCGCCGCTGAGATCCCCTGCATAGGTCAACGCATCACCGAAATAGAAAACATCAGGCAGCTTCTTCGCGGACATGACTTTCGCGTGGTAATCACCCAGCCTGAGGCCGTTTTTACTGACTTCCACACCGGTGACGTAATCGAAAATTTGCTCGCAGATGGGCTTATCCATTTCCCAATTCACGGCATCATGTCGCCATGACGCATCCGGCCCCCAGTTCAGGATGGTGCTTATGATCCTGATGTAGTTCACCGCAGTCATTGTTCGTGGGCGCAAGCCAACAGTTTGAAGTGACGACTCTACCTTCGTGCGGAGTTGGTCGAGCTGCTGGAGTTCGCTTTCACTCGGGGTGTTACCCTTGATAGGCACTTTGCAAGTAACGAACAACTTTAGGTCCTGAATCAGACCGTTGTCGTAGATACCTTTGTCGGTCCTGGCCAATATACGGTCTGTGGTGTGGTGCTGAAGGAAGTTGATTCGTTCCTTGATAACAGATGTCAACAGCTCGTGACGGAAGCCATCACGCAACCCCATCATCCGGTACATCTCCTGATTTATGTCCGGGGAGCGGAACAGAACAAACTGGAGTGTGCTCTTCGACGGAAACTCCTGATTCAGGAAGCCATTCATTCGTTCCTGGACTTTCTCGTCAGCGCCACACAGGGGCTCACATATGAAACCAAAGCCAGCGCTGTAGTCATCCATAAGGAAAACGTGATCGTCTTCGTCATAGGCTAAAACAGGAATAATCCCAGCAGCTCGCAAGCGCTCCGGGATCAACGTTTCTTCAAATTTCTTTTTGATGGTTACGATCATTCAGCACTCTCCAACCATGATTTCAGGTTTTTCGGACGTCCCTTGCTGACGCGGCCATCTGGTGCAACAACGAACGGTACGCCTTCAATCCCAATGAAATGGGCTGTCAGAAGCGTTTGATCGTATTGGCCGGGGTCACAGGTTTCTTTTGAAGGAAGCGAACCTAGTGTGTTGTTCATGAACGCATCGAGCGCGTGGGTTTTGTCTTTCGCGCAGTACAAGTCCTTTGCAAGGCGGTTGGACTCAGCCCCCAGGGCAGGGATCACGACAAACTTGAAGGTGTACTCATCGACCAGCGACTTTGATTCATCCATGAGCTTGTGGCAAACAGCACAGCGGGGATCGACAATACCACGACCTCTTTGTCCCCTCGCCCCATTGAGAGGGTGTTCAGCGTGTCCACGTCCATCCCCATGCTCTTGAAGTGGATACGCTCTGCCACATCGCGCATCTGGGACATCGTGTTGAGTGGTTTCTTGCTCCACAGGTCGTAGATTTGCCCTGAAATGACAAAGCGCCCGTTTTCGGAGAGGAACATGATCTGTCCGTCACTCTGGACGGCCCGGACCCCCTTGATGGGCAGCTTCACGATGTCCTCTATCTTTGCCGCTCTGGGATCGGTGATTTCCAATTTCGATGACGCATGAGCAGTGCCGGTGATAATCCCGAACACCATCAGCGCCCCAAGTAATTTTGTCCGCATATCTATCCCCTAAGATTGGATTACTGGATGCTGGGCAGTGTATCCGGGGGATGGAAATAGACTCGCCTCTGTAATAGCCCAATTTGGACAACTCCAGCGCGATACAAAAAAAGCCCGGTCTGAACCCTGTCTCTTGATCACATCTATAGCTCAAGAGACTGTGCAAGCAAGTAACCCTCAAGGAGGGTTTGTAATAT
>NZ_CAWMEB010000426.1:0-5623 GCF_963866145.1 Xenorhabdus sp. NBAII XenSa04 | reverse complement strand
GGGGATGACCGCCATAATGCTAAAAGCTGTGCCCGTCGTGTTCGCTCCGTGAAAGGTAATGCTGTTCGCTGTGGTCACATCAGCACGATAACGCAGCCAGATACGCACGGTGGCTTCTGAGAACACCGCACCGGATGCCACCAGCTCCCGCCCGCTAATGGCTTGGACTTCTGCCCAGACCGTGGCTAAATCTACCCAGTTGTTGAGTACTTCACCGAATTTACCCCGACTGGCTTCATTTTTTCGGATTGTCACCCGATGCCGTAATCTGCCTGCTCTCATGCCTTCCCCTCCGGTTGTTGTTTGATTTCCACGGTTTGCTTCCATGCCTGACTGAATTCATCGCCACCGGCACGGGGTGATAATCCCTCCCGTTCACGGGCTTCATTCGGGCACATCACACCAGATTTAATCGCCGTTTCATAACTCTGGAAGCGTTCTTTCGGATTGGCGCGAAGCAGATCGGCTGTGTCGAATTCGACTTGGTAGCGAATGCCTCGTTTTGGTGAATTTATCAGTAAGGTGGATTTGATTTGCTGTTCGAAATTGGCAAGCCAGGGGCGCATGGTGATCGTCAGAAATGCGCGTGACGCTTCGCTAAAGTTACTGTAGGTACTGTTCGAATACTCTTGCAGAAAGATAGGACTGACATTGAACATCCGGGCGATATCTTCAATGGTGAAACGACGGGAGGCCAGCCATTCTGCATCCTGATTGCTCATCCCTAATTGCTGATATTCCATCCCACCCTCAAGAATGGGCGTTTTGCCTGCATTACGAGCGCCTTTATAACGTTCGAGGGCTTCCAACGCTTTATTACCCTTGATGCCATCCAGCCAGTCAGCGGCTTTAATCACGCCCGCTGCCATCATGCCCTCTTTCATAATGCTTGCACCGTGGCGCTGTTGCGCCAACCCCAAACCCAGCGTTTCACGGCAAATCGTGACCGGTGAGCGACCAAGAAAACCGTCTTCCGTGGCATAGCGTAAATGTAAAACTTCTTCCTGTAGATAGGTTCTGACCTTGCCTCTATAGGGTTCGGTAATGATATAAGCAAAGCGGTGATCCGATAATCTCTGTGGGACAACTGCTGACGGCGGATAAGGGTGCAACGAATGTGGTTGTCCGTCTTTTCCCCAGACTATGACTGCATACGCATTGCCATTTAACAGGCAATGACGCATCAGCGTTCGCTTAAACTGAAACGGTGTTTGGCAATCGTTCGGGCATTCATTGAGCAGGTAATCAACCGGATGATCACTTAACCACTCACGGGACTCTGTGCCGTGACTATTTTTTACTCGATAGAGATAACAGGGCATTGTTGCTACCGCTTCACTAATCACCGTGATGGCATTCATCACCGCTGGTAAACCTTCGGCGGTCGAGGGGGAAACATGCTCGCCGGATTTGGTATTAGACATACCCGCCAGAGAAAGAAACTCATCAATGCTGATACTACGAGTCTCAGAGGCTTTTCGCTTAAAAGGCCACATAATCACGCCTCAGACAATTGCAGCCAGTAATGGCGCAAATCCACATAACAAGGCTTAACCACATTCAGGGATCGTTTGGCAATCTCAACACCGCTTTCAGGGTAGGCGGGTAAACTGGTGACAGTAATTTCCCGTAATTCAGCCTCTAAGACGGTTCTGACATACGGTGTTTGGCTGGTATCCCACTGATCTTTAATGGCACGAAAACCAAAGGACATGCCCTGAATATCACCACGCTCAACCAGTGTCAGCACATCACGCCCTAATTGCGTATCAGGCGGGGTGAGTTCGAAACGTAATCCGGTGGCATCTTCGCTAAGTTGCAATGTTCCAGATGTGGTACGGCCTAACAGGTTCATATGATCATGTTCATACAGTGCCCTGATATCAGCACTTGCCGCTAGACTGGCGCTAAAGGCATTCGGGGCGAACTGTTCGATAAACTCATCCCACAAGATATGTGATCGGCTGTTCCACTTAATCACATAGCCTGACAGTTTCTTATCACTGGCAGAAAGGGAAGCAGTGCGGATTTCAAAATCATTTTTCATTGGTAGATTCCAGATTACAAAGGGGCGCAGTGCCCCTTACCGTTAACCCGCTTTAGTGCCTTTGATTTCCAGCACCTTGATTGCGTTGGAATCCACCAGCCCGCCGCCCAGATATTTATCGGTATGTACCTTATAAAATCCCGGTTCGGTGATATTGTCAGGACGGGTACGAATGCCCGTTTGATGGTCAACGATAAAGTAACCGCGGTTGAAGTCGCCCAGACTAATGATGTTATCGGGCATAAATTCGAGATAATGGACAGGCAAGCCCAGCAACATATCAGGATCACCCGCTTGCAGACGTTCACGCCAGATATAATCGCCATTGCCATTTTTCAGCTTCTGTACATTGGCGGCAGTTGTGGAATTCATCACCCACACCGCGTTCTTGCGGTATTTGTTTTTGAGCAAGAATTTCAGGTCAATCAGGCTATCGGCTTCAAGGCTGGTTGCTTCCAGCTTTTGTAGTGTACCGAATGTGCGAACCTTATCGGCTTTGTTATCACGGGGATACGACAGGAAGCCTTTTGCTTTTTTGCTGCCGTCACCACTCACCAGATCGGTTTCTTCGGTATCAACGAACGTATCTGCGATTTCTGAGGTTAACCAGCCTAAGATATCCACATCGCTAAAATCGATGATCTCTTGGGTGGTTCTGGGGTAGGCATAGATAGGAAACAACTTGATGCTGACTTCTTCCATCGTCGGTGTCGCCGTCTCACTACGCGCCTTGCCTTCTTCCCCATGAGCAACCGCTGCACCCCCGACCGAAACAAGCTGTTTATACTCATTGCTGCGCGTGGTCTTAATCGTACAAATCCGGCGCATGACCGACTCATCAGCCAGTTGCTGCATGATTTGCCTGTTCAGCTCAGGGATAACGGTATAGCCACCGTCTGCCGGAACTCCCGTAGATAAGGAGCGAGTTTCTCCGGTCAGGATATAGTGGCGCAATTCGTCATTATTGAGTTTGTTATTGATCGGCTGGTTTTTGGCTTGGCTGCGTTCTTCATCAGATAATGCCTCATAACGAGCAATTTCCGTATTCAGAGAATCAGACTGGCTGCGCAGCTCGTCGAACTGTTTGGCTTCATTAGCATTGAGTGAGCGCTTTTCATCTTCGGCTTTGGTAAGTAATGAGCGCATTTGCTGGTTTAAATCGACTTTTTGCTGGCGTAATTCAAGTATTTTTTTCATGGTGTGTTTCGGAATAGTTATTTTTCAATAAATAACTTTTTAACATCATGAAAAATAAAATAAATGATTATTATTATGTTGGGCTAGCATACAAAAATGGCGACTTAAATCGCCATTTTTCTAATGGCTATTTATTTTTTACTTTTATAGTGTAGGTTTTATTAAATTCCTCGGAGCTTTTAAACATATTACCATAGATAGCTCCATGTATATTAACTGTTGCCGTTCCTGCTTTGGCAGGAATACCACTTATTATGATACAGTTATTATCCTTTTTTGATATGGTGTTTTTTGTTATCACCTCTTTGGGTAATTCACAATGTTTGGCATGTAGTCCTAAATTATCCGGTTTTACACTATTACCAGTTAGCATCCCTATAACACGTCCACCCTCTATATTTATAGTGCTATAATACGACTCACCCACTTTAGCATCAGGTAGTTCGTTTTCTTTAGGTGAAAATGAAACGGAACTACCACAGGCAGTGAGAAAGAAAACAGCCATTATCATTAAATATTTATTCATTTTATTTTAATGGTTTAAAAACCAATCCTCCAAATAATTGACTCAAAAAAGAATCCATTGTGGTATTTCTTTTTATTTGTTGGTATGTGTCACCCCATGAGAATAATTCAAGTTCAACTTGTTGATTATTTTCTTTCACTATTCCACTCCATACAATCCAATGACTTTTATATGTAATACCATTATTTCTTCCCATTCCTAACATAGTGTCAGATATCAATGTAATTACTTTATATCCTTGCGATGCATAATCATTAAGAGTCATTAAGTCATTCATATTGCAATGAGATAATCCTACATTACTAAATATTTTTTCATACCCAGCCTTTTCAAACCATTCTGTTAACATTCCCCACATTGTAATACCAGCAACCTGATCATTAACTTCATCATAGCTAAAAATAATATTTTCTGAATCTCTTAAACTTGCTAATGTCAACCAATCTAACCCAGATATTCTTGTACCATACTCGTTATAAAAAGTTCCTTTAGGATGGCGACAACCATCACCCGGCTTAATCTCTAATTGACCAATTTTGGTTCTTCCATGTTCCCATAACTCACGAGCTGCTTGTTCATAAATATCTGGTCTGTCCATTTGTAAGCAATAAAAAAATGCCGCAGGACCACATAAACTTGCACCACCCTGATCGGGAACGCTTCTTTTAGAAATCCGGTTCTGGAGTTCTGATTCAAATTTACTTTTTTCAAATGGATCATCTTTGTGACCAATTGGATATTCTTTCGCAATAAACGCTCTTTCAGGAACAGTAAGTTTTAATTCAACGGTATTATCCCCATCGCTAACAGGTTTTGTTTCAATCGTACTTTCAAAATAACAGGCATTCTCTCGTTTTTTATCCGAGCAGGCTTTACCTTCTACGAATTCCCCCAGTGTATACATCTTTCTAAAAGGGGCTTGCAGTGCCTGAATCGTATTTGAACCATGTTTGCGGTAAAGCATGATTTGCATAATATACGTCACGGAAAGGTCATCGTCTGTTTCTTCAGTGACATGCTGTTGAGTTTCATAATTGCTCTGTAATTGTGCCTGAAAAATATCAAGCAATATATGATGGTTTCCTTTTGCGTCCTTACGATAAATGATTAAATCATACAGCAGGTTTTCGGCAGGCACATTTGATTCTATTTTGGTGTAAACGGTATAAGTCGGCATAGTATTAATCCTTTAAAATATGAAAATTCAGGTTATTTTTGTCATCCGTGAGATGCCATTGGGTATAACCTTGTTTATCCGTCTTTCCTTCCTTTATCTGTCCATCCGGCAGGCAAACCCGATACTTGCGTTCGGCTAAAAGATTGCCGTCATCATCCACACAACGATAGCGAGCATGATGTTTAGCGGGTTTTACCAGAGTTTCTTCAACCAGTGGCTTCTTAAGTGGCTTCACATTCGAGAACCCAGACAAAAGCGGCTTGCCTTCTTCACGTCCGGCTAATTGTGTAATGCTGTAGCCCGAAGTCCCCGCAGCAATGTGGTTACACGCGATAGATTTGTAATCGAGCATCACCACTTCATGGGGGATTGCGCCGTTGTCATTGATGGAATGGGGATAATTGTAGGCCAGATCGACAACCGTTGCGCCTGTCAGTTTAATTTCGTAAAAGAGTTCCAGTTGTCCCATCGGGCTTGTCCGATAGTGCATAAAGCGCGCTTCCAGCAATTCGTTTCCGTCAATTGCCATTGCTAACAAAGGTGAGGATTTATCAATGGGTTTGGTAAAGCTGACTGGGTGATGATGTGCACTCTGATCGCGGCTCACTGAATGATTGACACTCAGTACCTGTATTTCGTCTTCCCGGCCTGTCTGATAGCGGTTTCCGATGTATCC
>NZ_CAWMEB010000425.1:0-38586 GCF_963866145.1 Xenorhabdus sp. NBAII XenSa04 | reverse complement strand
GGCAAAATTGACCGTCGGGCTCTACCGGCACCGGATTTATTTGCAGTGGCAACACGTGGCTATGAAGCACCAATGGGTGAGATAGAAACCACTCTGGCTCAAATTTGGCAGGATTTATTGGAGCTGGAACAAATCAGTCGTCATGACCACTTCTTTGAGCTTGGTGGTCACTCATTAATGATTGTCAGCTTAATTGACAGGTTACGCAGCTTCGGTTGGCGGCTTGATGTTCGCAGTGTGTTCTCTGCGCCGATACTCACTGAAATGGCGCAATCTATTTTGGCATATCAAGATGATGTAAATACCTTTGCAGTACCACCAAACCTGATCCCTGAAGAGTGCACTGCCATCACCCCTGATATGTTGCCGCTCGTTTCACTGGCACAGGCTGAAATCGATGTTATCGTCGAGTCAGTTCCCGGCGGGGCAAGTCATGTTCAGGATATTTACCCACTGGCACCGTTGCAGGAAGGTATTCTGTTTCATTACCTGATGCAGACACAAGGTGATACCTATCTGTTACAGAGTATGCTCGCCTTCGATACCCGTGAAAATCTCGATATCTTCCTGAATGCTTTACAGCAAGTCATTGACCGCCACGATATATTACGTACTGCGGTCTGCTGGCAAGGGTTGACACAAGCGGTTCAAGTGGTCTGGCGTCAGGCATCTCTGAATATCAATATCTTTACCCCCGCTATGTCGTCGGACAATATCGCTGACAATGTTCTGGCTCAACTACGTGCTCACACGGATCCGCGCCAGCATCGTCTCGACCTAAGCCGCGCGCCCCTGTTTGCCGCAGATATTGCTTTCGATCCGGCTCAGAACGAATGGCTATTGGCGCTACGCTTCCACCATCTGGTCAGCGACCATATGACAATGGAACTTATCTTTGCTGAAATTGAGCTAATATTACAAGGCCGCACTGAAATGCTTCCTACTGCTCTGCCTTACCGTAATTTTATTGCTCAAATTTCAAGTATTCCGGCCACAACACATGAAACCTATTTCCGTGGTCGGCTTGCCGATATTGATTCTCCGACAGCACCATTTGGTGTACTCACAATATCAAGCAACGATACTCCAATTGCTGAAACGCGTCTTTCTGTCGAACCTGCACTGGCGAAGACGATTCGCATCCAGGCACGTCGTCTGGGTGTCAGCCCAAGTGTGCTTTTCCATGTGGCCTGGGCACAGGTACTGGCACAGACCAGTGGCTGTAATGATGTTGTCTTTGGCTCTGTACTGTTGGGCCGCTTACAGGGAGGAATTGGTGCTGATCAAATATTGGGGATGTTTATCAATACGCTGCCGATACGGATTTCTCTGCACGGTAATAATGTACAAGACGTGGTGCAAGCTACCTACCGTGATTTAATGATGCTGCTGGAACATGAACAGGCACCATTGACATTGGCCCAACGCTGTAGCAGCGTCCCACAGCCTATGCCACTATTTAGTGCTTTACTGAATTATCGCCATTCTCAGGCCAGCAAGGCAGATACCGCGAACACAAATCCGGCTAAAAACGAATTCTGGTCAGGTATGCGTGTCATCGCAACTAAAGAGCAGACAAACTATCCACTTACTTTGTCGGTAGATGATTTTGGCACCGGTTTCCATCTGACGGCTCAGGCTGTGATTGATATCGATCCTGCCCGGATAATCGATTATATGGTGACAGCGATCAGCGGTTTGGTCGAAGCCCTGGCTCATGCTCCGCAAACACAGATTCAGGCGTTACCCATATTACCGCTGTCAGAACGGCAACAATTGTTAGTCGATTTTAATGCCACTCAGACGGATTTCCCCCAAGATGCTCTGCTCCATCAATTATTCGAGGCTCAGGCAGTACGTCAACCTAATGCCACAGCGGTGGTATTCGAAGACCAGACGCTTAGCTATGGTGAACTTAACCGTCGGGCCAACCGGCTGGCTCATCATCTGATGGCATTGGGTGTACGTCCGGACGACCGTGTAGCAATTTGTGTCGAACGCAGCCCGAACATGGTGGTGGGTTTACTGGCTATCCTCAAAGCCGGCGGTGCTTATGTCCCACTCGATCCGAACAACCCGCATGAGCGGTTAGCATATATGCTCAATGATGCAACGCCGATGGCCTTATTGACCCAAACAGAGTGGCTCAACAAGCCAGGCAACTCTGTACCTGATTCAATACCGATAGTGTTACTTGATATGCAGGAAACGGCTGCTCGGCAAACCTCTCCAGCCACGCAATCCACCGATAATCCAGATGCACAAGAGTTAGGTCTGACATCACGTCATCTGGCCTATGTGATTTATACTTCCGGTTCCACCGGATTGCCCAAGGGGGTAATGGTCGAGCATCGCAATGTCCTGCGTCTGATTATCAATAATGGCTTTGCCGATATCGGGCCTGATGACTGCATCGCCCATTGTGCAAATATCTCATTTGATGCGGCTACCTGGGAAATCTGGTCTGGTTTGGTGCATGGGGCACGTATCCTGTTGATTCCCGAAAAAACCTTGCTACAGCCAGCTCACTTTGGTCAGTGTCTGTCATCGGAAGGGGTCAGCGCGCTGTTTCTTACTACGACGTTGTTTAATCAATACGCCAGTTTGATTGCCCCCTCATTATCGGGTTTACGCTATGTCCTTTTCGGTGGCGAACAAGCCGATAACCATTCCGCCATTCGTTTGAAGGCTGATTACCCACCGGAGCACTTACTGAACGGATACGGGCCAACGGAAACAACCACCTTCGCAACAGTCTATGAAATACCATGTATTGAAAGAACTGCTATTGAAAGCACTATTGAAGAAAGTACTACTGAAGAAAATACTACTGAAAACGAAGGTAGAAAAATTCCCATCGGACGACCGATCAGTAATACCCGGATTTATATTCTGGATAAACAACGTCATCCCGTTCCTCTCGGTGCTGTTGGTGAAATTTATATCGCTGGCGCAGGTGTTGCCCGTGGTTATCTGAATCGCCCTGAACTGACCGCTGAATGCTTCCTGCCTGATCCGTTCTTTCCAGACGCAGATGCCCGTATGTATAAAACCGGCGACCTCGGCCGTTGGTGGTCTGATGGCAATATCGAATACCTCGGTCGCAGTGATTTTCAGGTCAAACTGCGCGGCTTCCGTATTGAACTTGGCGAAATTGAGTCAAGGTTAGTTCAATGTGATGGGGTACGTGAAGCGGTGGTTCTTTTGCGTGAAGAGGAAAAGCCACAAGAACAACTGGTCGCTTACGTCATACCTCAGGCTGGCGTTGAATTAGTACCGGCTGAACTACGCCAGCAACTGGCGCAACACCTCGCCGACTATATGCTACCCAGTGCCTTTGTGGTGCTTACAGCCTTTCCTCTCACTCCTAACGGCAAACTTGACCGTCAGGCATTGCCGGCCCCTGATGCATCGGCTGTCGCAGCACGTGGTTATGAAGCACCGGATGGTGAGAAAGAAACTATTTTGGCTCAGATTTGGCAAGACTTGTTGGGGCTGCAACACGTGGGCCGCCACGATCACTTTTTTGAACTCGGTGGTCATTCTCTGTTGGTCGTGCAATTAGCAATGCGCATACAAACAGAATTTTTAGTCGATATTCCTGTCGCTTCACTGTTTCTTGCACCCAAATTGATGGAACAGGCCGACATCATTTTGGCAGCACAAATGGATGCTATAGGAGAAAGTGATATTGAATCACTCCAAAACGCGCTTGATTCAATGTCAATGGAAGAATTGATGGCAATTATAGGTGGAGATAATAATCAATGACAAAGACAGACATGAACCTCAATGCTCTGAAACGTGCTGCTCTGGAAAAGAAAATTAAAGAGCAATTGCAAGCTCGGCAACATCAGCAGCGACCTCCTATTAAGCAGGCTGAGCGTGGGTTTCCTTTACCCCTGTCCTTCGCCCAACAGAGATTATGGTTCCTCAATCAATTCGATCCTGCTGCCAGTCTGGCTTACCATATTCCGGTGGCGCTGCGTCTGACGGGACAGCTTAGCCAGCACGCCTTATCTACCGCACTTGATCGCCTGATTGCCCGCCACGAAAGCCTGCGTACCCGCTTTGTCCTGATTGACGGGCAACCCTGCCAGCACATTGACCCCGCTGATATTGGTTTTACTCTGTCCTGCCAAGATCTGTGTTCATTAACGCCAGAAGAACAGGCTAGTCACATTGCGGAGCTTACCACTCTTGAAGCCCAGACACCGTTTGATTTTACTCAAGGCCCACTGATTCGAGGTCAACTGCTGCAACTGGATGATGAAGAGCATGTATTACTGCTGACTCAGCATCATATTATCTCCGATGGCTGGTCCATTGGTGTATTGGTACATGAACTGGGCTCGATTTACCGAGCAGTTCTCGACGACCACGATGATCTATTGCCACTACTGCCTATTCAATATGCCGACTATGCCGTCTGGCAACGTGACTGGTTGCAGGGAGATGTTCTCGCGACACAACGCGATTTCTGGTGCCAACAACTGGCAGGTGTGCCGGCCTTATTGGCCCTGCCCACTGATCGGCCACGCCCGCCAGTGCAGACTTATACGGGTAACCAAGTCTTGATCCACCTTGATGTTGCCTTGTTGGAATCACTTAAATCACTCGGACAGCACCATAACACTACCCTATTTATGACCCTTCTGGCGGCCTGGAGTATCGTACTCTCCCGGATGAGTGGTCAGGATGATATTGTTATCGGTACGCCAGTCGCTAATCGTTCAAATCCTGAACTGGAAGGCTTAATCGGTTTCTTCGCCAATACTCTGGCTTTGCGTGTCACGCTGAATGATACTCCCCAAGTGGCTGACCTGCTTGCACAGGTTCGGGAACGGGCGCTGGCCGCCTATGCTCATCAAGATCTGCCTTTTGAGCAAGTGGTAGAAGTGCTACAGCCAGAACGCAGCCTCAGTTACAGCCCGATTTTTCAGGTGATGCTGGCCTTAAACAATACGCCATCACAAACCCTGACATTACCCGGCCTGCAACTAACGCCAATTGAGTCAGTGCGCCAGAGCGCTCATTTCGACTTGACATTATCGCTGACTGAAACCGATGCCGGTCTGGTTGGGGATTTAGAATATGCTGCCGATTTATTCGATTCTGCAACAATTAAACGCATGGTGGGATATTTGAAGCAAGTCCTGTTAGCCATGACAACCGATGCAACACAAACTATTGCCAGCCTGCCAATGCTACCTGCTCTGGAGCGGCGACAACTGCTAATAGAATTCAACGCCACTCAGGCGGATTTCCCGCAGGATGCCTTGATTCACCAACTGATTGAAAATCAAGTTGCCCGCACTCCCGGTGCAACAGCTGTGGTATATGGAGAGCAATCGCTCAGTTATGCAGAACTGAACAACCGTGCCAATTGTCTGGCCCATCATCTGATTACGTTGGGAGTACAACCTGATGATCGGGTCGCCATTTGTGTTGACCGTAATCTGGAGATGGTGATTGGCCTGCTTGCCATCCTGAAAGCCGGTGGTGCTTATGTGCCACTCGATCCGACCTATCCCGCTGAGCGGCTGATCTATATGCTGGAAGATGCCACGCCGGTAGCTTTGCTGACTCAAACGACACTCGTCGACAAACTCACCAACTCTGTTCCCACAGTAATGCTCGATACTCAACAACCGTATCTTGAAACACAGCCGGCTCGTAATCCCGACACGCAGACGTTAGGATTAACAGCACATCATCTGGCCTATGTGATTTATACTTCCGGCTCCACCGGTCAGCCCAAAGGTGTGGCGATCACTCATCGTAATGCAGTGAATTTCCTGACCTGGGCACAACGAACTTTTAGCCCGGAAGAACTGGCACATACCCTTCTTGCCACTTCGCTGAATTTTGATCTGGCGGTATATGAATGTTTTGCCCCACTGATTTCGGGTGGCACGGTTTATCTTGTCCCCAATGTGCTGTCGCTGGTCACAACGGAGCAACCTGTCAGTCTGATCAATACCGTACCCTCTGCCATTACACAGTTAATTGAAGCGAATGCGGTTCCCATGACCGCCAAAACCGTCAATTTAGCCGGAGAAGCACTAAAACCCCATGTCATTGAACATCTGTTTGCCCGCTCGTCTGTTCATAATGTGTGCAACCTGTATGGCCCTTCCGAGACGACGACTTATTCAACCTGGACACGCATGCACCGGACGGCAGGTTTTGTCAGCCATATCGGCCGTCCAATCGCCAACACGCAGATCTATCTTCTCGATCCGCATGGTCAGCCGGTGCCTCTTGGTGTGACGGGGGAAATCCATATTGCCGGAGCCGGCGTAGCCCGTGGCTATCTGAATCGCCCTGAACTGACGGCCGAACGTTTCCTGCCTGATCCCTTCTCTGCCTTGCCGGACGCCCGTATGTATAAAACCGGCGACCTCGGCCGTTGGTTGCCTGATGGCAATCTCGAATATCTTGGCCGCAATGATTTTCAGGTTAAATTGCGCGGTTTTCGTATTGAACTTGGTGAGATCGAAGCCAGATTAATGCAATGTAACGGAGTACGCGAAGCCGTAGTGCTGGCGCGTGAATATATCCCCCATGAAGAACCTATTGCTGATAAAAACGATTTCCATAAAAATAGTTCCTATAAAAACACAGCGGGGCAAAAACGTCTGGTGGCTTATGTCCTGCCTCAGCCTGGCGTTGAACTGGTGCCGGCTGAACTACGCCAGCAACTGGCACAATACCTTGCCGATTATATGCTGCCCAGTGCCTATATCATACTGGAAGACTTCCCGCTAACCCCTAACGGCAAGCTGGATCGTCAGGCGCTACCTGACCCTGATTTATCGTCTTTTATCGCACGTGGTTATGAAGTGCCAGTCGGTGAAATCGAGACGGCGCTGGCGGAAATTTGGCGAGACTTGCTAGGCGTGGAGCAAGTGGGTCGCTACGACCATTTCTTTGAACTCGGCGGTCATTCGCTGATGATTGTCAGTCTGATTGAACGGTTGCATCATTTCGGTTGGCAACTTGATATGCGCAGTGTATTTGCAACGCCTGTTCTTGCTGAACTGGCGCAAGCTATCTTGGCAGATCAGGACAGCAATTGTATTTTTGAGGTGCCTTCTGTTTTAATCCCCGACGGTTGCACTACCATCACGCCGGATATGCTGCCGCTGGTTTCACTGTTTCAAACTGAGATTGATACCATCGTCGAGGCAACTTCCGGCGGGGCTGGTAATATCCAGGATATCTATCCGCTGGCACCGTTGCAGGAAGGTATTCTGTTCCATCATCTGTTGCAGACACAAGGTGATGATTATTTACTCCAGAGCTTGCTTGCCTTCGATACCCGCGAACACCTTGATGCTTTCCTCTCTGCCTTGCAGCAAGTCATCGACCGTCACGATATCCTGCGTACCGCCGCCTGTTGGCAAGGGCTGGCCCAACCGGTTCAGGTGGTCTGGCGTCAGGCATCGTTAACGGTTAATGTTTTTACCCCCGCCACTGCGGAAGACATCCCGTCTCAGCTACGAGCCTACACAGATCCGCGCTGGCATCGGCTTGACCTGAGTCGTCCCCCCCTGTTTGCTGCGGATATCGTCCATGATCCGGCACAGGAGGAATGGCTGCTGGCGCTACGCTTCCACCATCTGGTCAGCGATCATATGACACTGGCGCTGATTTTTGCCGAAATTGCCCAAATATTACAGGGCAAAGCTGAAACACTGCCCACGGCATTACCGTACCGCAACTTTATCGCCCAAATCCTGAGCATACCGGCTGCTGTACACGAAACTTATTTCCGCGCCCAGCTTGCTGATATTGACGAACCAACCGCACCGTTTGGCATACTCAAAGTACAAAACGGCAGTAACCCTGTCAGCCAAGCTCAGTTTCCGCTTAACTCTGCGCTGGCAAAAACGATTCGTACCCAAGCCCGCCGTCTGAAGGTCAGTCCAAGTGTGCTGTTTCATGTAGCCTGGGCGCAAGTACTGGCACAAACCTGCGGTCGTGATGATGTGGTCTTTGGCTCGGTGTTACTGGGGCGTTTACAAGGAGGAACTGGTGCCGACCGGATATTGGGCTTGTTTATCAATACTCTACCCGTGCGTGTTTCTTTAAATAAGCGCAATGTACAGGAAGTGATACAAGCTACCTACCGCAATCTGATGACGCTGCTGGAACACGAGCAAACACCGTTAGTACTGGCGCAAGGTTGTAGTGGTGTAACTCAATCCATGCCGCTGTTCAGCACCTTACTGAATTACCGTCATAGTCAAATTGGTAAAGCCGATACAGATGCAAACGAGACAATTTGGGCCGGTATGCGTGTCATTGCCGCCGAAGAACGAAGTAACTACCCCATTACTCTGTCGGTAGATGATCTGGGAACTGATTTCCATCTGACCGCCCAAACTGTGGATGGTATCGATCCCGTTCGCATAAACACGTATCTGGTCACTGCTATCAGCGGTCTGGTTGAAGCGTTGATTCGTGATCCACAACAAGCTATTGTGCAAATCCCCATTCTGCCAATCTCGGAGCGACAACAATTATTAGTTGACTTCAACGCTACTCAGGCGGATTTCCCGCAGGATGCTCTCATTCACCAACTTGTTGAGATGCAGGCAGTACAGTGTCCAGAAGCGATTGCTGTGGTATTTGAAGAGCAAATGTTGAGTTATGGTGAACTCAATTGCCGCGCTAATCGCCTGGCGCATTATTTGATTTCATTAGGCGTGCGCCCGGATGATCGGGTGGCAATATGCGTCGAACGCAGTCCAGACATGGTGGTAGGCTTATTGGCTATCCTTAAAGCCGGTGGTGCCTATGTACCGCTTGATCCGGCCTATCCGTCTGAGCGACTGGCGTATATGCTTGAAGACGCTACTCCCGTGGTATTACTGACCCAAACCGTGATCCAAACTACCCTGGTTGACCTGCTGAACCGCCCTGTTCCTACTGTGGTACTTGATGTACAAGCAGCCTTGTTAAGAACACTGCCTGCTCACAATCCAGATGCGCAGGTATTGGGGCTGACGTCACGCCATCTGGCCTATGTGATCTACACCTCTGGTTCCACCGGCTTACCTAAAGGGGTGATGGTCGAGCACCGCGGCCTGACTAACCTGATTGTCAATCAACAAAATACACTGGCGCTTACCTCCAACAGCCGTATCTTGCAATTTGCCTCAAACAGCTTTGATGCCTGTATCTGGGAGTGCTGTATGGCACTTGTGGCAGGGGCCAGCCTCCATCTTGCTTCGCGTACAAAATTGTTGCCCGGTGAGGCTTTGTTGAAAACACTGGAAACACAGGCTATTACCCATGTGCTTCTGCCGCCAGTTGCATTGTCAGCGATGGATGCTGTACCAGAAACATTGGAGACTTTGCTGGTCGGGGGTGAAGCCTGCCCGTCTTCGCAGGTCAAACGCTGGGCAACAGGGCGGCGTATGATTAATGCCTATGGCCCGACAGAAAATACTGTTTGTTCAGCGATGTATTTATGTGACAGTCAGGAAACCGAAGCACCGCCCATCGGACGCCCGATTGCCAACACGCAGATCTATATCCTCGATCCGCAGGGTCAACCGGTTCCCATTGGCGCGGTCGGTGAAATCTATATCGCTGGCATGGGAGTTGCCCGCGGCTATCTGAATCGTCCTGAACTGACGGCCGAACGTTTCTTGTCTGATCCATTCTCTGCCTATCCCGATGCACGTATGTATAAAACCGGTGATCTCGGTCGCTGGCGCTCTGATGGCAATATTGACTATCTTGGTCGCAATGATTTTCAGGTTAAACTGCGTGGGTTCCGCATCGAGCCTGGCGAAATTGAAGCAAAATTGATGCAATGTCACGGGGTAAAAGAAGCCATCGTGTTGGTTCGTGAAGACTTACATAAAGACCTACATAAAGAACAACATGAAGGAATGTCTGATGAGAAAACAGGCAACCAGAAACGGCTGGTTGCCTACCTGCTCGCCGCGGAAGGCATTGAACTGAAGCCCGCCGAACTGCGTCAGCAACTCGCACAACATCTTGCCGACTATATGCTGCCGAGTGCCTTTGTCACGCTTAAAGCTTTCCCACTGACACCTAACGGTAAACTTGACCGTCAGGCATTACCAATGCCGGATTTATCCGCAGTGATAGCACGTGGTTATGAAGCCCCCGTCGGTAAAACTGAAATCATACTGGCTAAAATCTGGCAAGACCTGCTAGGGGTTGAAAAAGTCGGCCGTTACGACCATTTCTTTGAACTGGGCGGACATTCACTGTTTGCTGTCCAGCTCGCTTCACGCGTGCGTCAAGAACTGGCACAAGAATTACCATTGCAGCAACTCTTTGCCCGGCCTCTGTTGGCAGATCTGGCACAGGTGATCAACGATACTTCTGCCGATTTCTCAGCGACCGAACAAATCACCATTATCTCTCCGGCTGAGCGTAACCACCCGTTGCCCCTGTCTTTCACCCAACAGCGATTATGGTTTCTTGACCAACTCGATCCGGCAGTCAGTCTGGCTTATCATGTTCCGGTAGCACTACGTCTGACAGGACAACTTAATCAGCACGCTTTATCTGTCGCACTTGATTGCCTGATTGCCCGTCACGAAAGCCTGCGTACCCGCTTTATTTTGATTGAAGAGCAACCCTGTCAGTACATTTCCCCGGCGGATATCGGCTTTGCGCTGTCCTGCCAGGATCTGCGCCAGTCAGCACCAGAAGAACAGACTCATCACATTACGGAACTTGTCACTTTTGAGGCACAAACACCGTTTGATTTGACTCAGGGGCCACTGATCCGCGGTCAATTGCTGCAACTGTCGGACGAAGAGCATGTGCTGCTGTTAACGCTGCACCACATTATCACTGATGGCTGGTCTGTTAGTGTGCTGGTGCATGAACTGGGGGCGTTCTACCGGGCTGCCCTCGATGGCTACGATGCTCTGCTACCACCACTGCCCATTCAATACGCCGACTATGCCGTCTGGCAGCACGGCAGGCGACAAGAAGAGACTTTTGCTGAACAACGTGATTTCTGGTGTCAGCAACTGGCAGGTGCACCGGCCTTATTAGATCTGCCCACTGACCGGCCACGTCCGCCAGCACAGACTTATGCCGGTAGACAGGCGTCCTTTAAATTTGATGTCGCTTTACTGACATCCCTCAAGAAACTAGGACAACACCATAACGCGACCCTATTTATGACCCTTCTGACGGCCTGGAGCATTGTTCTTGCCCGCCTCAGTGGTCAGGATGAGATTGTTATCGGCACTCCAGTTGCCAACCGCCAGCATCGGGAATTGGAGGGATTGATCGGTTTCTTCGCCAATACGCTCGCTTTACGTGTCACATTGGATGATACCGCCAGCGTTACCGATCTTCTCATGCAGGTTCGGGAGCGGGCGCTGGTCGCCTATGCGCATCAGGATCTGCCCTTCGAGCAAGTGGTAGAAGCACTGCAACCTGAGCGCAGCCTCAGTTACAGCCCCATTTTTCAGGTCATGCTGGCTTTAAACAATACGCCAGCCCAAACATTGTCACTACCCGGTTTACAGCTTTCAGCGGTTGAACCAGTGCGCCATAGCACCCAATTCGATATGACATTGTCACTGAGCGAAACGGATGTTGGTTTGCTCGGTAATTTAGAGTATGCCACTGATTTGTTTGACTCAGAGACTGTCGTGCGCATGATCAACTACTTGCAGAATGTACTGACGGCGATGGTCGCTGATCCGACACAAATTATTAGTCGCTTGCCCATGTTGCCGGAATCGGAACGACAACAGTTACTGAACGGATTTAATACCACCCAGGCCGATTTCCCGCAGGATGCCTTAATTCACCAATTGTTTGAATCTCAGGCAGAACACCATCCTGATGTCACTGCTGTGATATTTGAACAACAAACTATCAGCTATGGCGAACTGAACCGCCGGGCCAATCAACTGGCACATTATCTTATTGGGCTAGGCGTGCGTCCTGATGATCGGGTAGCAATTTGTGTCGAACGTAGTCTGGATATGGTGGTGGGCCTGCTTGCTATCCTGAAAGCGGGTGGGGCTTATGTTCCGCTTGATCCCACCTACCCCGCGGAGCGGTTGGTCTATATGCTTGAAGATGCCGCTCCTGTGGTATTACTTACCCAAACGACGTTGATCAATAAGCTGGATAGTTTTGTAGACAGTTTTATAGATCGTGTTGTAATCACCGTGGTACTTGATGACCCGAAATTGCCACTGGCAATCTACCCGACTCATAACCCAGACGCACAGGCATTGGGCTTGACGTCACGTCATCTGGCCTATGTGATTTATACTTCAGGATCTACCGGTAAACCCAAAGGCGTTATGATTGAACACGCCAATGTTATTCGTCTGTTAGCCGCAACCCAAGCATGTTTCCAGTTTGATAGTGATGATGTCTGGACGCTGTTTCACTCGTTCGCGTTCGATTTCTCTGTGTGGGAAATATGGGGTGCTCTGTCTTATGGTGGTCGGCTTGTCGTGATCCCGGCTGATTGTACCCGTTCACCACAGATGTTTTATGCGCTGTTATGCCATGAACAGGTGACGATCCTGAACCAAACCCCCAGTGCTTTTCGCCAGTTGATTTCAGCTCAGGAAGATACCCCCCATGCACTACGCTGCATCATCTTTGGTGGTGAAGCATTAGAATTGCCTACACTTGCCCCGTGGGTCGCACGTAATCCCACACAGCAGACACGTCTGGTTAATATGTATGGCATTACTGAAATTACTGTACATGCAACTTACCGTGAACTCACGGAAGCAGATATCTACGCTGGACGTGGTAGTTTAATCGGTCAACCACTCGCTGACCTGCGTGCTTATATTCTCGATACCTACAGTCAGCCCGTTCCTATTGGTGTGACCGGCGAAATTTATATTGCCGGCGCCGGTGTTGCCCGCGGTTATCTGAATCGTCCTGAATTGACGGCTGAACGTTTCCTGACCGACCCCTTCTTCCCTGCGTCAAAAGCCCGCATGTACAAGACCGGTGACCTCGGCCGCTGGCTCCCTGACGGTACTATCGAATACCTCGGCCGCAATGATTTTCAGGTTAAGTTACGCGGCTTTCGTATTGAACTGGGAGAAATCGAAGCCAGATTGATGCAATGTCACGGAGTACGTGAAGCCGTGGTGCTGGCTCGCGAAGATATTTCCGGTGAGAACACAATTTCCGCTAAGAACACGATTTCCAGTAAGAACACAATTTCCAGTAAGAACACAACAGAGAAACGGCTGGTTGCCTATTTACGTCCTTTGGATGGTATCGAACTGATCCCCGCCACGCTGCGTCAGCAACTCGGCCAGCATCTTGCGGAATATATGCTACCTGGCGCTTTCGTGATACTGGATGCTTTTCCGTTAACACCTAACGGTAAACTTGACCGCCAGGCATTGCCTGCACCGGATTCCTCTGCGATAGCCACGCGCGTTTATGCTGCTCCGAATGGTGAAGCAGAAATCGCTTTAGCTCAGGTTTGGCAAAATCTGCTAGGGTTAGAGCAAGTTGGTCGTCACGATCACTTCTTTGAACTGGGCGGTCACTCATTGATGATTGTCAGCCTGATTGAGCGGCTACGTAATCTCGGTTGGCAACTTGATGTTCGTAGTGTATTCACTGCACCAACCCTCACCGATATGGCGCAAGTTATCCGGCGTGATACCCATGCCTTGGCCGTATCAGGTAATCTGGTAGCAAACAACCTGGCACCGGCCAATCGTATTCCCGCAGATTGCACGACTATCACGCCCGACATGTTACCGCTGGTTTCACTGGCACAAAATGAAATTGATGCTATCGCTGAGACAATCCCCGGTGGAGCAAGTAATGTACAGGATATCTACCCGCTGGCGCCATTGCAGGAAGGGATTTTGTTCCATTACTTATTACAGGAACAAGGTGACGACTATTTGCTGCAAAGCCTGCTCGCCTTCGATACCCGCAAACGTCTTGATACCTTCCTGATCGCCCTGCAACAGGTGATTGATCGTCACGATATCCTGCGTACTTCTGCTTACTGGCAAGGACTGGTACAACCGGTTCAGGTAGTTTGGCGTCAGGCTCCCCTCCATGTTAATAATTTTATTCCTGCTACAGTGGATGACGTTCCGGCTCAATTGCGAGCTTACACCGATCCGAAACAGAACCGCCTCGACCTGAGCCACGCGCCATTGTTTGCTGCTGATATTACTTATGATCCGGTACAAGAAGAATGGCTACTGGCGCTACGCTTCCACCATCTGGTCAGCGACCATATGACACTGGCGCTGATTTTCGCGGAAATTGCGCAGATACAACAGGGTTGTGCCGCAATGCTGCCCGAAGCACTACCCTATCGTAACTTTATTGCCCAAACCTTAAGTGTGCCGATCTGCGAACACGAGGCTTATTTCCGCACCCAACTTGCCGATATTGACGAACCGACCGCTCCGTTTGGCATCCTCAACGTAAAAACCGGCGGTGCCCTCGTCATTGAAGATCGTCTCCCTATCGCACCCGCGTTGGGGGAAGCTATCCGCATCCAAGCCCGTCGTCTGGGCGTGAGTCCGGGTGTGTTGTTTCATGTAGGCTGGGCCCAAGTACTGGCGCAGACCAGCGGCCGTAATGATGTGGTCTTTGGCTCTGTGCTGTTGGGCCGACTACAGGGAGGCGTTGGCGCTGATCGGATATTGGGTATGTTTATCAATACATTACCAATACGGATTTCTCTGACCAACAAGACTGGACAAAAAAACAAAACCGAACAAAAGACGGTACAAGAAGTGGTGCAGGCGACTTACCATAGTCTGATGATGCTACTGGAGCATGAGCAAGCACCGTTGCCGCTGGCACAACAGTGCAGCAATATGGCGCAATCGACACCGTTGTTCAGCACATTATTCAATTACCGTCACAATCAAATCAACACAGCAGATGCGGCGAACACAACTTGGGACGGTATGCGTGTCTTGGCCGCAGAAGAACGTACAAATTATCCTATTACCCTGTCGGTAGATGATCTGGGAACCGATTTTCAACTGACCGCTCAAACGGTAGAGGGCATCGATCCAACTCGCGTTACTGCCTATCTGGCTACGGCCATGAGGGGTTTGGTTGATGCGCTGGCCCACAACCCACAACAATTGATTCGGAATATCCCGGTTTTGCCTCCCGAAGAACGGCAACAACTATTGATGAATTTCAATGCCACTCAAACAGATTTCCCGCAAGATAATCTCATCCATCAATTATTTGAAGCTCAGGCAATGCAGCGGCCAGATGCTATAGCCGTGACGTTTGAAGAGCAGATGTTGAGTTATGACGAGCTCAACTGTCGTGCCAATTGTCTGGCTCACTACCTGATTGAACTAGGTGTTCGCCCGGATGATCGGGTGGCGATTTGTACTGAACGTAGCCTGGATATGGTCGTGGGCTTACTGGCTATTCTCAAAGCAGGTGGTGCTTATGTGCCACTCGATCCCACCTATCCAGCCGAACGGCTGGCTTATCTGCTTGAAGATGCCGCCCCTGTGATCTTGCTGACCCAAACAGCCTGGAGCGATACGCTGGATAGCCCCGTACCTATTGTATTACTGGATGTTCAAGATTCAGCTATAGCGACACAACCTACCCACAATCCAAAGCCACAGGCGTTAGGTTTAACATCGCGTCATCTGGCCTATGTGATCTACACTTCAGGCTCCACTGGATTGCCTAAAGGGGTGATGGTCGAGCACCGCAACGTGCTTCGTCTCATTATCAATAATGGCTTTGTTGATATTGGCCCCGATGACTGCATTGCTCACTGTGCCAATATGGCTTTCGACGCTTCGACGTGGGAAATTTGGTCTGCCTTGTTAAATGGCGGCTGCTTATGTGTCATTCCGCAATCAACGTTGCTTGATCCAGAAAGTTTCCGCCACTCACTTATCAGAGGACAGGTGACAGCTCTCTGGTTAACGTCGGGTTTATTCAATGAGTATTTAGACGATCTTGAGTGCTTGTTTGGTCAATTACGTTACTTGCTTATTGGCGGCGATGTACTTGACCCAAGCAAGATACGACGCGTTCAGTCGGCTGAGTCGCAGCCAGCACACTTAATCAACGGTTATGGCCCAACGGAAACCACAACATTCGCTGCAACTTATACCATGACTTCACTTGTTGATGCGGCTCGCTCTATTCCTATCGGCCGCCCGATAGCCAATACTCAGATTTATATTCTCGACGCCTTCGGTCAGCCTGTTCCCCTCGATGTCGCTGGCGAAATCTATATCGCTGGTGCGGGAGTGGCCCGCGGCTATCTGAACCGCCCTGAACTGACGGCTGAACGCTTCCTGGTCGATCCGTTCTCTTCCGATCCGAATGCACGCATGTATAAAACTGGTGACCTCGGTCGCTGGCGCTCTGATGGTAATATTGATTATCTCGGCCGTAATGATTTTCAGGTCAAGCTCCGTGGATTCCGCATTGAACTGGGAGAAATCGAAGCCAGATTGATGCAATGTCACGGGGTACGTGAAGCCGTCGTGCTGGCTCGCGAAAATATTTCCGCTGAGAACACAGCAGAGAAACGGCTGGTCGCCTATCTGCTACCGTCAGAAGGTGTTGAACTGATTCCCGCCGAACTGCGTCAGCAACTTGCACACCATCTCGCCGACTATATGTTGCCGAGCGCCTTTGTCACGCTTGATGCTTTCCCATTGACGCCTAACGGTAAACTTGACCGTCAGGCACTGCCTGTGCCGGATTTATCCGCCATGATTGTACGTGGCTATGAAGCCCCCATCGGTAAAACCGAAATCGTTCTGGCGCGGATCTGGCAAGAACTACTAGGAGTGGAACGGATCAGCCGTCACGACCATTTCTTTGAACTGGGAGGACATTCGTTGCTCGCTGTCCAGTTTGCCGCGCGTATACGTCAGGAATTGGCACAGGAATTACCGTTGCAGCAACTCTTTGCTCAACCTATCTTGATGGAGCTGGCTCGCTCACTCATCAGTGTTTGTCCAACTTCTCAGAGTGTTATCCCTACGGCTGACCGCAATCAACCACTGCCACTCTCCTTCGCTCAACAGCGTCTATGGTTCCTTGGACAGCTTGATGAAGCAGCCAGCCAGGCTTACCATATTCCAGCTGCACTCCATCTTACCGGTTTGCTTGATCGTCATGCTTTGACCACCGCACTTGATCGGCTGGTCATCCGCCATGAGAGTCTGCGTACCCATTTTGTTCTGATTGAGGGGCAACCTTATCAACACATTGAGCCTGCAAATATCGGCTTTACCTTATCCAGCCAAGACCTGCGCTCGTTAGCGTCAGAAGAACACGCTCATTACATTGCGGAGCTTGCCGCCCTTGAAGCCCGGACGCCGTTTGATTTTGTTCATGGCCCACTAATCCGAGGTCAGTTGTTGCAACTGGCGGATGAAGAGCATGTACTGCTGATCACTCAACATCATATTATCTCCGATGGCTGGTCTGTCGGTGTGTTGATACATGAACTGGGTGCGTTCTACCGTGCCACCCTCAGCGGCCAAGATGAACCATTGCCGCCGCTGCCCATTCAATATGCTGACTATGCTGCCTGGCAGCGCAATTGGTTGCCGGGAACCGTTTTTGCCGAACAACTCGATTTTTGGCGTCATCAACTCCAGGGGGTTCCGACCTTACTGACGCTGCCAACCGACTATCCGCGGCCATCAGTACAAAGCTATGCTGGCGACCGGGTGCCTCTCTGCATTGATGCGGCCTTATTGACATCTCTTAAGACACTGGGGAAACGTCATAACGCCACTTTATTTATGACCTTATTGACGGCTTGGGGTATCGTCCTTGCCCGACTCAGTGGGCAAGAGGATATTGTTATCGGCACGCCAGTCGCTAACCGCCCGTATCATGAACTTGAGAATTTAATCGGTTTCTTCGTCAATACACTCGCTTTACGGGTCACGCTGAGTGATACATCCAATATAGCCAGCCTGCTTGCTCAGGTTCGGGAACGTGCGTTGGCCGCCTATGCTCATCAGGATTTGCCCTTTGAACAGGTGGTAGAAGCACTACAGCCAGAACGCAGCCTCAGCTACAGCCCGATCTTTCAGGTGATGCTGGCTTTAAACAATACGCCGGCTCAAACATTGTCACTGCCCGGCTTGCAACTTTCAGCGGTTGAGCAAGTACGTCACGGTGCTCACTTCGATCTGATGCTGTCACTGACCGAAACAGAAGCGGGGTTAGTGGGTGATCTGGAATATGCCTCCGATTTGTTCGATGCCGCAACCATTGAGCGTATGGTTGGTTATTTAATGAAGGTACTGGCGGCAATGGCAGCGGATGCAACACAAGCAATAGCAACCCTGCCGATGTTGCCGCAAGCAGAACAGCAACAACTATTGGTGGATTTCAACACAACACAAGCAGACTTCCCGCAGAATGTCTTGATTCATCAATTGTTCGAAAAACAGGCAGCAATCAATCCCAATGCAACAGCAGTGATATGCGGAAAGCAATCACTCAGTTACGACACTCTGAATCGCCGGGCCAATCAACTGGCTCATCATCTGATCACACTGGGCGTTCGCCCGGACGACCGGGTGGCAATGTGTGTCGAACGCAGTCTGGAGATGGTCGTGGGCCTGCTTGCCATCCTGAAAGCCGGCGGTGCTTATGTTCCGCTTGATCCGGCCTATCCGGCTGAGCGACTGACTTATATGCTTGAGGATGCGACTCCCACCGTGTTACTTACCCAAACAACATGGCGCAATACTGTGTCTTATGCCGGGCCAGTCGTGTTAATTGATATACAAGAACTCGATACACTTGAGTTCGATACGCAAGACCCTTGCATGGCAATGCAGCCGGATCACAATCCGGTGGTATCAGGTCTGTCTCCACACCGTTTGGCCTATGTTGTTTACACTTCCGGTTCAACAGGGCTACCCAAAGGCGTGATGAACAGTCACCAGGCCTTGTGTAACCGACTGTTATGGTTCGTCCGCGATATCGTAACAACGCCATTGGTAGCGGCTCTGAAAACCAGCATCAGTTTTGTCGATTCTATAACCGAGACGTTAGGCGTGTTGTTATCCGGTGGCAAACTGGTGGTGTTCAGTGATCATGAGGTGAAAGATCTCAGCCGTTTCGGTGATGGTTTACGCCGTTCTGGCGTTAATTATCTGGTAGTGGTGCCTTCGCTGTTAAAACACTTAATCCAAGGCCATCATGATGAGTTGAAATCCATCAGGACGTTGGTTTGCAGCGGAGAACGGTTAGCGCCTGAACTGGCCCGACAAGTTGTGACAGATTGCCCGTGGCTCCGTCTGTTAAATTTCTATGGTTCATCCGAAGTCAATGGTGATGCTACCTGGTATGAATACAAGGCTCAGGCCGGGATACCGGAAGCATCAGTGATTGGCCGACCTATCGCCAATACCCAGATTTATCTTCTCGACCCTCATGGACAACCTGTCCCTCTCGGCGCGACAGGTGAAATTCATGTTGCTGGTGCTGGTATTGCCCGTGGTTACCTGAACCGTCCTGAACTCACTGCCGAATGCTTCCTGGCCGATCCGTTCTCTTCCGATCCGAATGCCCGCATGTATAAGACCGGTGATCTCGGTCGCTGGTTGCCTGACGGCAATATTGACTATCTCGGCCGTAATGATTTTCAGGTCAAATTGCGCGGCTTCCGTATTGAGCCTGGAGAAATTGAAGCAAAATTGATGCAGTGCCACGGTGTACGCGAGGCGGTAGTGCTGGCTCGCGAAGATGAACCTGAGCAGACACGTCTGGTTGCCTATCTGCGACCTCTGGATGGCATTGAGTTAGTGCCGGCCGAACTGCGTCGGCAATTAGCTCAACACCTCGCCGAATATATGTTGCCTGGTGCCTATATGGTACTAAAAGCGTTTCCGCTGACCCCTAATGGCAAACTCAACCGTCAGGCGTTCCCTGCCCCTGATCAATCAGCCATAGTCACCCGCAGTTATGAAGCTCCCGTTAATGAAATAGAAATGGTTCTGGCGCAGATTTGGCAAAATTTACTGGGACTGGAGCGAGTCGGCCGTCACGATCATTTCTTTGAACTCGGTGGTCATTCTTTGATGATTGTCAATCTTATCGGACAATTGCATGGTTTCGGCTGGCGCCTCGATGTTCGCAGTGTATTTGCAACTCCGGTTCTCACTGAACTGGCACAATCTATCTTGGCACATCAAAATAATGCAGATGCCTTTGTTGTGCCACCTAACCTTATTCCTGAAAACTGTACCGCTATCATTCCTGATATGCTGACATTGGTTTCACTGTCGCAAACTGAAATTGACGCTATTGTCGGTGCAGTCCCCGGTGGCGTAAGTAATATTCAGGATATTTATCCGCTGGCACCGTTGCAGGAAGGTATTCTGTTCCATCATTTGTTACAGACACAAGGCGATGATTATCTATTACAAACGTTGCTCGCTTTCAATACCCGTCAGCGTCTCGATATTTTCCTGTCAGCGTTGCAACAGGTTATCGATCGCCATGATATCCTGCGCACTGCGGTTTATTGGCAAGGGCTGGCACAGCCTGTTCAGGTAGTCTGGCGTCAGGCACCGCTGCATATTAACCGTTTTACGCCTGCTACACCGGATGATGTCCTTACTCAGCTACGTGCCCATACTGATCCTCGTCGATACCGCCTCAACCTGAATCGCGCGCCGTTGTTTAGCGCGGATATTGCCTATGATCCGGTACAGGATGAATGGTTGTTGGCCCTGCGTTTCCACCATTTGGTCAGTGACAACATGACAATGGCACTTATCTTTGCCGAAATTGTGACGTTGTCACAGGGAAATGCCGAATTACTGCCTGCCGCATTACCTTATCGTGATTTCATTGCTCAGACCTTGAGTGTACCAACCTCGGTACATGAGGCTTATTTCTGCAATCAACTTGCCGACGTTAATGAACCAACAGCACCGTTTGGCGTACTCAAAGTACAAGATGACAGTGAACCTGTCATCGAAGCCTTCCTCCCACTCGAACCTACTCTGGCAAAAGCGATTCGGACGCAAGCCCGCCATCTGGGTGTCAGCCCAAGTGTATTGTTCCATGTGGCCTGGGCGTTGGTGCTGGCTCAAACCAGTGGTCAAGATGATGTTGTTTTTGGCTCTGTACTGCTAGGCCGATTACAAGGTGGAGCCGGTGCTGACAGAGTACTGGGCATGTTTATCAATACCCTGCCAATACGCATCTCTTTGGCAGGTCATAGCGTACAAGACATCGTACAAACGACTTATCGTAGTTTAACCATGTTGCTGGAGCACGAGCAGGCACCGTTGACGCTGGCACAACGGTGCAGCGGCGTAATTCAACCGATGCCACTGTTCAGTGCCTTACTCAATTACCGCCATAATCAAACCAGTAGTCAAATCAGCGAAGCTGACACAACCTGGGCGGGTATGCGAGTCATTGACATCGAGCAGCGGACTAACTATCCCGTCACGCTGTCAGTCGATGATCTGGGTGTTGATTTCCGTCTAAGCGCCCAGACCGTAACCAGCATTGACCCAAATAGATTAACCCATTATCTGGCTATCGCCCTTCGTGGTCTGGTGGATGCTCTGGCGCTCGACCCGCAGCAGTCAATCCTGCAAGTGCCAATCCTGCCAGAATCAGAGCGGCAGCAGTTGTTAACAGGGTTCAATACCACTCAGGTAGACTTCCCGCAGGATGCACTGATCCACCTGCTTTTTGAAGTTCAGGCAGCGAATCATCCGGAGACTACCGCAGTGGTGTTTGAGGAACAGATTCTCAGTTATGGTGAACTCAACTATCGTGCCAATCAACTGGCTCACTGTTTAATTGCACAGGGAGTGCGACCTGATGATCGGGTAGCGATTTGTGCCGAACGCAGTCTGGAAATGGTGGTGGGCTTGCTCGCTATCCTGAAAGCAGGCGGTGCCTATGTACCGCTCGACCCCACTTACCCTACGGAACGGCTTAATTATATTCTGACAGATAGCGAACCTGTGTTAGTTCTGACCCAGAATGGTTTACAAAATCACTTACCAGAAACCGATGTTCCGATCTGGATATGGGAAAGCGAAGAATTCCAGAAAAATGTCGCTAATCAACGGCAGGATAACCTGCCTGTTACTGATTTAGGACTCACATCCCGTCATTTGGCTTATGTACTCTATACCTCCGGTTCAACCGGTCTAGCCAAAGGGGTTATGAATGAGCATCGCAGCGTCGTCAACCGTTTGTTATGGGCCAAAGATGAATATCAATTAAATCAGTCTGATCGCATATTGCAGAAGACCCCATTCAGCTTTGATGTTTCCGTATGGGAATTTTTCCTGCCTTTACTCTCCGGTGCTCAACTCATCATGGCACGCCCTAACGGGCATAAAGATCCGCTCTATCTGTTGGAAGAAATTGAGTCTCGTGGTATTACCACTATTCATTTTGTTCCTTCTATGCTGCAAAGTTTTATCCATTTCACGCCAGCCGGTCGCTGCCTCTCTTTACGGCAGATTTTATGTAGTGGAGAAGCATTATCATATTCCCTGCAACAACAATGTATGGCTCATTTTGCTCACTGTGAGCTGCATAATTTATATGGCCCAACTGAAGCCGCTATTGACGTCACATCCTGGCGTTGTACAGCGGATAAATACATCGGATTAGTGCCAATCGGCCATCCTATTGCCAACACGCAAATCTATATTTTGGATAAACACGGCCAGCCCGTTCCTGTTGGTATAGCGGGTGAAATCCATATCAGTGGTGTGGGTGTTGCCCGTGGTTATTTGAATCGTCCTGAACTGACGGCTGAACGTTTTATTTCTGATCCGTTCAGCAATGGTAATTTATTCAATAACAACACTGATGCACGCATGTATAAAACCGGGGATTTAGGGCGCTGGCTGCCCGATGGCAATATCGAATATCTCGGCCGCAATGATTTTCAGGTCAAGCTGCGGGGCTTCCGTATTGAGCTTGGTGAAATCGAGACCAGATTGGCACAATGCCACGGTGTGCGTGAAGCGGTGGTGCTGGCGCGTGAAGACGCTTCTTATCAAAATAACGGGGAACAAAAACGGCTGGTTGCCTACATTCTGCCTTTGAATAGTGTTGAACTGAATCCGGTTGAATTACGTCAACAACTTGCTCAGCATCTCGCTGAATACATGTTGCCCAGTGCATTTGTGATATTGGATGCTTTCCCGCTGACACCGAATGGTAAACTCGACCGCCGGGCACTTCCCGCTCCCGATCAATCCGCTGTTGTAACCCGCGGCTATGAGGCCCCGATAGGTGAAATAGAAACCGTTTTGTCTCAGATTTGGCAGGATTTATTGGGGCTGGAACAAATCGGTCGTTACGATCATTTCTTTGAACTCGGTGGTCACTCGCTGATGATCATCAGCCTGATCGAGCGGTTACGTCGCATCGGCTGGCAACTTGATGTTCGCAGTGTGTTCTCTGTTCCCGTTCTGGCTGATATGGCACAGCTTATCCAGCGTGATACCGCGGTTTTTGTCGTGCCAGCTAACCGAATCCCGGCAAGCTGCTCTGCAATTACACCTGATATGCTTCCTCTGGTTTCACTGTCCCAAACTGATATTGATGCCATTGTCGAGGTTATTCCCGATGGAGCCAGGAATATACAGGATATCTATCCGCTGGTGCCATTGCAGGAGGGAATTTTATTCCATCATTTGCTGGAGCCAAATAGAGATCACTATATTATGTCGTTGCTGTTCAGCGTCGAAAATCAAGAAAAACTTGATGCCTTTGTTAAAGCATTACAGGCTGTCATCGACCGACACGATATCCTGCGTACGTCGATTCACTGGGCGAGATTGCCACAACCCATTCAAGTGGTACATCGACACGCGCAGTTACCGGTGAATATACTGACATTTGATGGTGATAGTGACATAGTTACCAGTATGCAGGCGCGCATGGGATTGTCATACCTGCATATGGATTTATCTCATGCACCGCTTATGCGTTTACAAGTTGCAACTGATCCGCATGCGTCGAAATTATACGTCTTGTTTCAGTTGCATCACCTCATTGACGATAATCTCTCACTCCGATCTTTGCTCGCAGAAACAGCCGCATTCCTGATGGGAAGTGGTCATGACTTACCTCCGTCAGTTCCTTACCGTAATTTTGTTGCTTATGCCTGTCAGGAAGGAAAAACGGAAGAAGCGGAAGCTTTCTTCCGAACGTTCCTGGCAGATATCGATGGGATCACAGCTCCCTTCGGCCTGACGGATATTCAGGAAAATGACGAGTGCCAGACTGGAGCCCTAAAAGTCCTTGATGCCGAACTTTCACACGCAATTCGTGATACGGCCCGCCGTTTGGGAACTCACCCTGCGATTCTGTTCCATGCCGCCTGGGCACTTGTCGTTGCACGTACCAGTGGGCGAGACGACGTTCTATTCGGCACGGTTTTATCAGGTCGTATGTCGGGTATAGAGGGTAGTGCGCGTGCTCTGGGTATGTTTATCAATACCCTGCCCTTAAGGTTGAAACTGAAAGGCAACAGTGTTGCGGAATTCATTAACATGACGAGTGACGCCTGTTCCAATCTGCTGCGTTATGAACAGACACCACTATCTCTTGCACAGCGTTGCAGTGGACTTAGTGGAATACCCTTGTTCAGTGCATTGTTAAATTTCCGCCATAGTAGTTTCCAGAATAGCGTCCAGGACAGCAAACGTGATACTCCTAATCTGGCGTTATTGGGTTTAACCAGTTTAGGTGGCTACGAACGTACCAATTATCCATTTGAAATGTCGATTGATGATGATAGTGAATGTTTTATGCTGTCAGCCCAAACCGCGAATGGTATCGATCCAGATAGGATAAATAGCTATCTCACGCAAGCCATGGAACAATTGATATCGGCATTGGTTGAAGCGCCAGATATGCCTGTACTGGCGTTAGATATATTGCCCGCAACCGAACGGCAGCAATTACTGGTGAATTTTAATGCTACTCAAACAAACTTCCCACAGGATGCACTGATCCACCAATTATTCGAGGTTCAGGCTGCACAGTGCCCCGATATTACAGCAGTGGTATACGCAGACCAGTCACTCAGTTATGGCGAACTGAACTGCCGTGCTAATCGTCTGGCTCACCATCTGATTACATTGGGTGTACGCCCGGATGATCGGATAGCGATTTGTGTTGAACGCAGTTTGGATATGGTGGTGGGATTACTCGGTATCCTCAAGGCAGGCGGAGCCTATGTACCACTTGATCCGGCCTATCCGACTGAACGACTGGCATATATGTTGGAAGATGCCACTCCCGTGGCTTTGCTGACCCAGACAATGCTGGTGGACAAACTTGCCAGCCCAGTCCCCACGGTGTTGCTCGATACTCAACAACCCCTTTTTGGAGCACTACCTGACAATAACCCAGATGCGCAAATTTTGGGGCTGACATCACATCATTTGGCCTATGTGATCTATACCTCCGGCTCTACCGGTCTACCCAAAGGCGTGGCGATCACCCACCGTAATACAGTCAATTTCCTCACTTGGGCGCAACGGACTTTTAGCCCGGAAGAGTTAGCGCATACACTGTTTGCCACTTCGTTGAATTTTGATCTGGCGGTGTACGAATGCTTTGCTCCGCTTATTTCTGGTGGCACGGTTCATCTTGTTTCTGATGTGCTGTCACTGGTCACAACTGAACATCCCGTCAGCCTGATCAACACGGTGCCTTCCGCCATTTCACACTTGCTTGAAGTCAATGCAATACCCATGTCTGTCAAAACCATCAATTTAGCCGGTGAAGCATTGAAACCACACGTTGTTGAGCATTTGTTTGCCCGCTCTTCTGTGCAGGATATATGTAATTTATATGGACCATCTGAGACAACAACTTATTCGACCTGGACACGTATGAACAGGTCGGAAGGTTTTGCTAACCATATCGGTCGCCCGATCGCCAATACGCAAATTTATCTCCTCGATTCGTGGGGACAACCTGTCCCTCTTGGCGTGGTCGGTGAAATCCATATTGCCGGAACCGGCGTGGCACGTGGTTATCTGAATCGCCCTGAATTGACAGCCGAACGTTTTCTGCCTGATCCGTTCACGTCTGAGCCAGACGCCCGCATGTTCAAAACCGGCGACCTCGGCCGCTGGTTGCCTGATGGTCATATTGAATATCTTGGCCGCAATGATTTTCAGGTTAAACTGCGTGGCTTCCGTATCGAACTCGGCGAAATCGAAGCACGATTGATGCAATGCCGCGGCGTAAGCGAAGCGGTAGTACTGGCGCGTGAAGACGCTTCTCATCAAAAAAATGGGGAACAAAAACGTCTGGTTGCCTACATTCTGCCTTTGAACGATGTTGAGCTGGACCCGGCTGAACTACGCCAGCAGCTTGCTCAGCATCTCGCTGAATATATGTTACCCAGTGCCTTTATCGTGCTTGAAGCATTCCCGCTGACACCTAACGGCAAACTCGACCGTCAGGCACTCCCCGCCCCTGACGCATCTGCTGTAGTGGCACGCGGTTATGCAGCTCCGCTTGGTAAGATGGAGACGACGTTGGCTCAAATTTGGCAAAATTTGTTGGGATTGGAAAAAGTCAGCCGTTACGACCATTTCTTTGAACTTGGCGGTCATTCACTGCTTGCCATACAGATGTTGAACCATATGCGGGAACAAGATATGGAAGTTCCATTAGTCGTCTTGCTTGCTCATCCGATATTGTACGATCTGGCGTTGGTCATTAGTGAGCATGTTGACTTGCCAACCTCTCCGTTCGATGTCAATCCTGTGCCGCTCAGACCCGCAGGAGATTTGTCCCCGTTGTTCCTGATACACGAAACGTCCGGTGACCCATTGGTCTATTCACCACTGGCGTCCTTACTGCCGCCCGGACTTCCTGTTTATGCACTACAGGCTCTTGGTATCCACATGCTTGAGCATCCCCCGGAATCACTTGAAGCGCTCGCGGCCTGCCATATTCAGGCAATCCGTCGTGTTCAACCACAAGGCCCCTATCGCCTTGCGGGGTGGTCTATTGGTGGCTTGATCGCTTATGAAATGGCTCATCAACTAATAAACGACGGTGAGGCAGTAGAATATCTCGCTATGATCGATTCTTATAACAATGCTAATACCAATAAAAATAAGCATGAACGACAAAACTCGCCTGTTCATGCTGTCGATACAGAGACGAAGCGTATTGAGCTACTTATTGACTCACTGCGTACTCAGGTGGACGTTAATGATGAACAGATATTAAAAGAATTAGAAAAACTCCAGCAGCTCAGTAACCTGGAACAGGTTCTTGATTGCTGCATTGAACAACAATGGTTACCTGTCGGTATCACACGTGATGATATTCTCCTTCGTCTGTACGCCTCCGAGATCACGGTACAACTTGGTCAGGACTATCTTGCACCAAAATCGTCCCTGCCTATTCATCTCTATACCGCAGATGAAACTATTAACGAGGATATCTGGCTCGGTTGGTTTGGTGTTGTCGGTCTTGATTCCATACGCCACTCTATCGGTGGAACGCATTTCTCTATTATGCACCCTCCTTTCCTGAACCAGATAGCGGACTCAATCAGCGACCACTTGCAGGCTGTACCGATTTACGATCCGCGTGTTACGATTCAACGAGGCTCTCAGTCAGTACCACCGCTATTCTGTATACCCGGCGCAGGTGCCAGTTCTTCCAGTTTGCTTGAGCTGGCGCTGTCATTCCCAGCGCAACTTCCGGTATACGCTTTGCAGGCTCGCGGATTAACTGACGAACACAACTGCCCTCATACAAGTGTAGAAGGCGCTGCTCGTGCCTATATCCAGTACATCCGCCAAACTCAGCCTCATGGTCCTTATCATCTGTTGGGTCATTCTTTTGGTGGCTGGATTGCTTTCGAAATAGCCTTGCAACTGCAAGCGGCAGGAGAACGAGTATCTGATCTGATTCTTATTGATACCGATGAACCTAATCCGCCAGGAAATATTCCCAAGCCGGTTAACCGAGTCGGGACGATAATGGAACTGATCGATATCTACAATATGATGTTGAGCCAACCTCTGCCCCTCACAGAGCAAGATTTTGCTGATCTGGCTCCAAATGAACAGATTAAGTATCTGCTTCGTGCTTTGGTGAATGTCGGTCTCCTCCCGGCCAAAACACCAACGTCACTGTTACAAGGGGTCATCCGCGTGATGCAAGCTAATCTGAACACATGCTATACCCCTCGCACTTGCTATGAGGGGCTTGTTCATCTGATCAGTGCAGAGAAAGGCAATATAGAGGAAACAAAAAACCGTGAAGCTATGTGGAGTACTTACGTAACTCAACTAAACCCTGTGCTTGTACCCGGCAATCATATGACCATGCTATCTATGCCCCAGACTAAACACTGGGTAGCTCAGTTATGGCAGAAGCTGGAATACATGCAAAAAACAAATTTCGGCAGGATAAATAAGTAGAGAATGACCCAAATTCTGAGGAGGCAATTAGCCTCCTCAGAATTAATGATTACTTATAATTGATAGTGAAAGTGGCCGTGGCATTAACGCTACCGGCAGAAACACGATCATGGGTTTGGTAATACTTCGCCATATATGACAATGTTTCCGAAGAATTTATCGTGCCAAGATCCTGCGGTTGATTAAATATCACAGGCTTACCTCCGCTATCTAAAATCTGGATGCCGATCCCTGTTGCTGATGAGGTTGAATCAGCATTTATCACTCCATTTGTATCAGTTTTTCCCGGCTCCCAGATAATACTCGCGTTCGGGGATCCCTTGCATTGCACGTTAATATCGAAAGAACGTCCACCAACGGTATTACCTCTGTTTTTAAATTGACTAACTAATACAGTTCCCATCGGAACATTAACAACTGGCGTGGTTATTTTACAAGTTCTTGCTGTGACGTTAAAAGCCGGAATGATATATTCGTATAAAATCTCTTCGGTTTTATTTCTCTTCTCATCTTGACGAGCCATCATTATTTTTATCTCATTGACTTTTCCGGATTGAACACTATCATCAATCTCTATATAAAATTTACTCTCAAATGTCTTTTCTTTGCCGATCCCTCTAACACTGCCCTGTCTCATTTCCGCATGCTCCAAATCATTAGGTTTGAGGCTCCATTTAAATCTGACACCGGAGAGACTGGTATTATAAAAGTTATTTTTGTGGTAATTCTTTATTCCATTGATATCTTTGACGTATATATTCTGATTGTATTTACTACATTTTACCCCATTCCCATTACTGAAGATGGTTTTCCTATACGGAAAAGATGTTTCATTATAGTCAACAGAAATATCGCCAAATGTGATTATCTGAGTGTCATTATTAGCCGTACATACTGCTGCGGTAACCCGCGTTGAATAACTCCCCGCGACAATGATAATTAATAATGCCAATAAAAAGTTATTAGCTTTAATCTGAAAGCGATTATTACGTTCAACATTAAACATGATAAATTCCTTTTAACTGCGGCAGTCCGCGGTCAGGCGTAATACGCCTGATTTTTCGGGCAGCACTGATAAATCTGTTTTTGCATGACATTGTTGATCTTCATTTTTTCCCCATTGTACTTTTATTTCTGCCTGCTCTGGGACAGCATTCAAATACAGTTCACCGTCATCACCAACAATCCCGCTACTGTCACTGTTTATTAACGCTGCGCTGGCACCAAAAGGTACGGGTTTGCCGTTGTGGCGTAATGTTACTAATATCCTGTGCCCCTGACGGACGCGAAAATCGGCAGCAATCACGGCACCGCGAGTCGGTACAATGTGTTGCACAGCGTTGTCAAGATCAATACCATCAGCCAGCATTTCAGTATCCAGGGCAACCCGGTTGTAGGCATAAGGTTCGACCGACGGGATTACGGCATAGCCACGTTTATCCGTTTTAATTCCACTGTGATTTAAAATCTTTGTTTCTGCTGCACCAGCCGCTTTAACCAGTACCACGGTCTCACCCAATGATTGAGAAAACGTAATGCCGTCTTGATGGGCAACGAGACCACCAGACAGCCCGTAGTTAAGCGATTGGCTATTATCACTGTAGCTGTAACCCAGATTCACACGGCCAAAAGAATGGCTATATCCCAACGAAGCACCGCCGCTCGCCCCTTCCATATTATGGCTGTGCTCCCCGTGGATACTATAGGACAAGGCATGATCGTCCAATGCACTGCCACTTATCGCCAGTTGTTGACTTCCCTGACTGCGGCCGTTTCTGCTGATGCTGTAAGTTGCCCATCCATTAGGTAGCCACTTATCCAATGGAATAGAGACGTTAAACGATGCCTGTATATCCTTACTCTTAATGGATTCATGATTGGCATTGTAGGAAAGGTTCAATCCATAACTGATCCCGGCAAGGTTAATGTTATAACCCGCAGATAATGATCGGTTGGTGCCTTGTTTTCCCCAGTAATCTTGCTGATAGGCAGATACATAAAGATTGCCAAAATCCCCCATCCCCTGGTTCAGGGTTAGCTCCAATTGGCTTCGCTTATTTTGTGCACGGCTGGCGTCTTTTCTGACTGAGTATTCATTTGCCTCTGCAAATGAATAGTATTCCGGTGTGGAATAACGATAACCGGAGAAAGTCAGGGATGTCCCCGTCGCCTCAATACTTTTCGTATATCGAATTCGATACGATTGCCCTCGTTTACGTTCATTCTCCGGCAATCTGGCATCTGCCAGTGTCATATCCAGAGAAATTGCACCAAAATTACCTAGTCCAACCCCCAGTCCCGCGTTAAACGCCCTATAGTTTTCTGCTACCTGCATACCAGATAGCAAACTTAACCGATTGGAGAACCCATAAATAAATGCTGCTTCGCTAAAATAAGGTTTATAAGTGTTGGCATTGGAATAACGGTAGCGCCCCAGGGTAACCTGATATTTTAACTGCCCTTCTCGCTGCATCATTGGCACTGATGAAAATGGTTGCACAAATTTACGTTGCCGCCCGTCCTTTTCGGTGATCGTGACATCCAAATCACCGGAGCCGGAGGTTGAATAAAGATCCGTAATAACAAAAGGCCCCGGCGGAAAATAGCTTTCGTAGATGACGTAATTATTTTGGCGAATCGTTACGCGCGCGTTGGTTTGAGCAATACCACGAATAATTGGCGCAAAGCCACGTTGGCTGCCGGGCAACATTAAGCTATCGGATGTCATAGAAGCACCGATGAACGGCACGCTTTCAAATATATCTCCGTCAGTAAAGGTTTCGCCAAGAATGAGTTGGCTTTTTAGTCCATGAATGTCCCGTTGGATGTAACTGTTAATGGATGAAAAACGACTCTTACCTTTACTGGTTCCAGGATCATTTTTTCCAGAATCATAGTCATAAACGGATTGATTTCTTACCCGCCACGGTCCGATATTTATCCCGCTGTGTAAATTTAAAAAATAACTCTGGTTTTTTGTATTCTTACTATAATTCTCTGACCCACTAAAATTATAGCTCATTAAAAATGCTGACTCTCCTTGTTGCCATAAATGTGATGCCACAGTATCTCTGGCTTGATTATCCAATGCCGCTTGCGGAATACTGATATCCAGACGTTGCTCATAGAAATCAAATGAAGCCGATGCCTGTGGAATATACTCGCTAATATCATCAATAATTTGTTCAGGCGAGAGTGTCATCAGCGCAGGCAAAACCGAGATTTTTACGCCAAACTGTTTTAAATTATCGACCGTTAGCTGTGGCGACAGTTTGCCGTTTTCCAGTTTAATAAAATTAACTTGTTTTGTTTCTTTCTCTTTGCCGTTAAGAAATATATTCACCTGATATTGACCCGGTAATTGGCTGCCTGGGGATGAAAATGTACTTAAATCAATTACCGATTGAGTATCATTTAATTCCAATGCTGATAATCGAAAATAATCCTTTGCCATGACGGGTAATGATAACAACACAGAAAAACATAGAATAAAGACCGAAAGCAAACATGTTGGCATGACTGTGCTGCTACTTGTTTTATATTTAATAAATATGATTTTTTGTCCCCAATATTCTTTGTTATCTTTCATCTTCTTTTTAAGGCAAGTTTTTAATTATCTCTTTGCTGACACCACCATAACTGTTAATACTATTCCAGCTAACTAAGCCGGGTGATTCAGATGGCAGAACGAAATGTGCAACACCCTGTGGCGCGATCATGTCAGTCCCCGTCAGGGTTTTCCCGGCTACTTTGAGCTGCCCGATGGTTACGTAATAATTACTGGGGTTTCTGACCTCAAGTTGGTGACCCATGCGACGAAATGTCAGCGTCTTATAAGCTTCTTCGGCATCACCTTCAATGCCTTCAGGCCGATAAAATAATTTGATTCGGGTTTTCACCGTAATCAATAAAGAATTTTGTTCATTCTCTTGTATAGACGGAATAGATTTTACATTCAGATAAAAAATCGATTCTCTATCCTCAGGTAAATGACCGCCGGTACGGACAATACGAAGAATACTTTCCTTGCCCGCATCCAAACGGAATAGCGGCGGTGTCACAATGAACGGCGCTTTTTCTCCCTTTGAATCAGTACTGATAAAAGACTGAATTAAATAAGGCCGGTTTTCGTCAGAATTTTTCACTGAAATTGAAGTTTCTTTTTTATTGCCTTTATAAATAACGCGGGTTCCACCCACGGTTACACCTGCCCAGGATGGCAATACAAAAAACAATGAGCATATAAGTGCTATTTTTTTCGTTAGCATATACGATGTCAATATTCTTTTTATTTTATCTTTCATTATTACATGACTATTTATGATGTTAATAGGTCAAGGCCGCAGCCATAAAAATGCCTCTGCGGCCAGGAAATAAATATTTATAAATAATTTTTATTTGTAATTTATTTCGAAATTAAGTGTGGCATTGGCCGTTCCGGCTTTAGCGGTTTGTCCATTAGATACATAAGCCGCTTGTAAAAGTATTTCCTTACTAGCTGTATCGATATCAATATCATCTAATTTGTGAGAACCAGAAGTGAAATCCATCGGGGTACCTTTGGAGTCATAAACACTGATGCCAATCCCTTCTGCACCCGACGAGTCTATTGCTAATAGCTTGGGATTATGGGCATCCTTAGTCCCAGATAATGTGATCTCCATTTTTGAAACAGGTTTAGTAACAGGGCACCCAGTTAATTTGATTTTAAAATTCCTTTCGCTCCCATCAACTTTTTCTCCCACATTTTTTATATCACTTTTGAGGTATGTCCCCATGTTCACAATCTTGTCAGAATCACTGCCAACAGAGCAGGTTGATTCTACAATCTTCCCCTGGAATTTTACTTCCCCTTTTGTTGTCGCAGGAGCCGCATAAGAAATATTGCTTACTGAAATCAGCATTACAGTAATAAAAGATAAAACAAAAGTCTTTTTCATTCACATATCCATAAAAATCATAATATACAACCGCTTATTATGTATAACGCAAAATAATAAAGCGTTATAACGAAAAGATTCCGAGCACAGTTTCTGTGCGCAGAAGAAAAATTTACCTTAAGAATCAAAAAAGATCAATAATTTGATCGGTATTGACGATCAATAGTCAATATATTGATAGGATTTATCAATCAAGGGAAAGTGAAGTGAAACGGAGAAACGTTTTTTTACATATGCGCCATAATTGCATAGATTAACGTTAACAACTGACTGAGGCAACTTTCGCCGCCGAATTCGATATTGGCCTCATTGACGAGGCCAATATGTTAATTTTTCAGGAAAATTTAGCCATAAAACTGACTGATACTCTCTTTTTCTTGACCGGATATAATGACATTCAGTAGTCGTTCATAATATTCAGCCAGGTTATCAATAACTTCTCCTGTATACAGTTCTGGATTGTAATTGAGTGCACACTCGATCTTTTGTGGCATGTATATGAGATTCATTCCAAGTGATTCAAAAGGAATCACTTGGGCCTCTATCAATTCCACATCAAGATTTGGCAGTGATAATTTTCCATTCCTGGACATATCGATAAAATCATAGAGATTTTGCGCATCCAAATAGTTAAACAGAACATTAAATATATTATCTATCGCCTTTTCTCCCACCACTTCAAGCACAACAGACATGTGAGTATTTGAATTTTCTATGAAGTGATGAACAGACTGACTAACCTGCTTAATGACTTCTTGCAGGCTCATCTCCTTACTAATAGTCGATTTGACTATTAAGTCACTTAAGAATAACCCGACTGTTTGATGGCTTTCTAGGCTATTACGGTCAACTTTTGGTGAGGTAACAATATGTTGTGACTCACCGGAGTGCATAAAAAGACAAGTGTGGAATAAAGCCATAAATAACATATAAGGCGTGATCTTATGAGTTTCACAATATTGTGAAACGGCTTTATCGAGTGAATCAGGTATTTTGATATGACGGGAATGAGAGCGATATTTTGAGGCCAGATGACGTTTGAAAGGAACGGGAAAATTACGTTCTGTACTAACATCGGAAAATTGTTGCTGCCAAAATTTAATCTGTTTTTTAACTGCCTCAGTTGAATGAGTTTCTTGCAAGTCATAAACATAATCAGAATATTGCATAGCAACTGGTGGTAACGTATTTTCTTGCCCCTGAGAATAAGCCGTATATAACTGTTTAAACTCATTCATTATGACATTGATAGACCATCCATCAGAAATAATGTGGTGCATATCAACAAATAATACTGTAATTTTTTCCGAAACAGGCAATAAGAATGTCCTGATCAATGGACCTTTGTAAACATCAAAAGGTGTTCTTAATTTCTCTTCCCAGAGTTTGTTAATTTCAATAATAACTTTTTCTTTCTCTATTTCTTTTGGTAATGCTTCGATAACTTGTAGATTAATTTTCATTTTATTATCAGGCTGCATGAAAATTTGCTCGTTTTCTTTATAAAACGTAAAACGCAAACTTTCATGCCGCCCTAAGATGGTATTTAACGTTTTTTCCAACGCACTATGATTCAGTTTTCCTTCCATCAGTAAAGCAACTGGTACATGAAAACTGTCCTCCAATAATTTTTCTTGAATAAAATACCAAAACAGTCTCTGACTATAAGAAATAGGTATTTTTCCATCAGATATATTAGGTGTTGTCTTTGGTGCAGATATTTCGTGCTTATGATTGTTACGAATCACACTTGCAATTTGTGCAATGGTTGGATTTGCAAATAGCTGCTGCATACTGAAATTATTGGTTAAAGTACTTCTTATGGCAGCGGTTATCTTAACGGCCAGGAGTGAATGACCACCGAGCGAGAAGAAATGATCATAAATACCAATTTGATTGATTTTTAGATGTTCTTGCCATAACTGACAGAGTTTTTTCTCAATTTCATCTCTCGGTGCGATATAAGTCTGACGATGTAAGTCACTCTCATCTGGAATAGGTAACGCTTTTTTATCCACTTTATTATTCAAATTCAGTGGCATACGTTCCAATGGGATATAAAGACTGGGCACCATATAATCAGGCAGTTGTTTTTTCAGAGCAGATTCCAGTAACTCCGCAAGTTCTCCACCAATGGCAGGGAGTTGTGGATAATTGGCCAAATGAGTTTGGCTGTAATCTGAACGTGCCTGTATTTGAGGTAATTCACCCCGGCTGAAAATGACATCCAACAAGTCAGGTCGTTGTTGTGACCATGTCACATCACACTGATAACCACACTGTTCGGCATAATGAAGCAAAGACTCCAATGCCTGAATTTGCTCCGTTGCTTGCGGAGAAAAACCGCCTGCATATTCTGACGGCGATATCATCTGATTGGCTGGCCAATGGCGTAGCCCTTCCGCTAAGTCAAAATCATCTTTGATGCGGGCATTAGGTATGCCTGAAATACCGAATGCCGGGTCTATCCCTGCCTGCAATAAATCACGCAGATTTTCCAGAGTAGAGAAATCGTACCAATTGCAAGATAAATTATCACGAGATGTCGTCTGCTCGTTTCTCTTATGCAGAATGACATCATACCGATAGCGCAGCATTTCATTATCACCGATGCCACGTTTGACCAAAATATCAACCCGGCTAATTTCAGGATAACGTGTTGGTAACTGGGTAAAATAGGTTGGGCTAAGCAGCAATTCGGTTTCTTGTTGTAATCGCCGCTGAATACGATTTGCCAATGTACTGACTTCAATGCGTTGCCCATTCAGGTGACCTTGCTCAATGGCTGTGACATGTGCAGTTAATAGATCTAAGTTACGAATATCGCCCAACAAGACTTTTCCGCCTGTCTCCATGATTGACAGTAGCTGAGTAAGCACTTTTTCCAGGTATTGAACATTGGGGAAGGATTGCACAACGGAGTTAATCACAATGGTATCGAACTGATCAGGCGTGGTTGTGCCCAAATTCAGTGCATCCCCCCTTCTTAGCTCTACGTGCGACCAGCCACGCTGTTGCAGAATCTTCTGATGACGAGCCAATATTTCCGCTGAAATATCAGTGGCCAATACCGATTCACACTGAGCCGCATAATGGTACAACAAATCCCCTGTCCCACAGCCGATTTCCAGTAAGCGACGGGGACGCAAGGATTCAATTCGCTGTACAGTGCCTGTCCGCCACTCTTTTATTTGGTCCAGCGTAATGGGCTGACCGGTATAACTGTTTATCCAGCGACTGAAATCCGTGTCTGAATCTACTACTCCATTATTGTCATGATTGGTATTTTCCGATGTATGTTGTCCTTCAAAGACATTTTTCCAGTTTTCAATATAGCTCTCATTCAATGCAGTCACTTTTTCGTCTAACCACGCCGTTGTGGGACTGATATAAGCAATGAGTTTTTGATTTTCGTTATTTTGACTATACGTGCTTACCACCGCATGACTCACAATATCATTTGCTGCTAAAACAGCCTCAATTTCCCCCAACTCTATCCTGTACCCTCTGATTTTAATCTGCGAATCCAGTCGGCCAATAAATTCCAGTTCACCTTCCGGCGTCCAGCGCACTAAATCCCCTGTACGGTAAAGCCGGTCTGCCGGATTGGTGCTGAAAGGATCAGGAATAAACTGTTTTTCTGTCATGTCCGGTGCATTACGGTAACCCCGTGCCAGTTGAATGCCACCGATGTGCAGTTCCCCGACAGCACCAAAAGGCACCAGATGACCGTCAGCATTCAGGATACGCATCACGGTATTCGGCAACGGTTTTCCAATCGTCACTCGCTTATCAGCGGTTAATAAGGCGGCAGTCACAATCGACGTACACTCAGTCGGGCCATAAACGTTAAACAGCTTTCTGCCCTGTGACCACTGTGCAGCGATATGCGGCAACACCGTTTCCCCCGCTAACAGCAAGGTTGAAACGGTGCGCCATTTGTTGAAATCCAGATGAGGCAGCAGCGCCGGCGGGAGTACGGCATGGGTTATATGGTGTTTTTCAACCATCTCGTCCAGCCATTCAGGTGAACGGCGGTGTGTTTCTGAAATCAAATACAGCGTGGCCCCATAAGCCAAAGTCATGGCCATTTCCAACACAGCGGCGTCGAAGCTCCAGGAAGCAAATTGCAACCCGCGAATATCAGCCCCCGCACCAAATAACCGGGCTTGTGCCTGTGCCAGATTCACCCACCCCTTATGCTCCAGCATTGCCCCTTTTGGCCGGCCGGTAGAGCCTGACGTGTAAATGACATAGGCCAGATGATTTTCTGTCAGGGGCACCGGGCGATGAACAAGATTACCGGCGGGCAGGTTTTGCACCTGCGACTGTACCGTGTCGGAATCCAGACAGATAACGCGTTGCTGGCTGATGGGTAATTTATCCACCAGCGCTGTTTCAGTCAGGATAAATTCCGCCCCGCTGTGCTCCAGCATATATTGCAGGCGGGCTTGCGGGTAACTGGCATCCAGCGGCACATAAGCGCCGCCGGCTTTGAGAATCCCCAACAGGGCAATCACCGTTTGTAACGACCGGGGAAGGCAAATGGCCACCAGAGTATCTGGCCGGATACCTTGTTCAATCAGGTAATGAGCCAACTGATTGGCCTGAGCATTAACGGCCTGATAACTTAAAGCTTCCTCCCCAAAAACCAGCGCGTTTTTTTCAGGATTCAGGGCCGCCTGTTCTTCAAACAGTTCATGGAAGCACCGCCCTGGTGGATAATGATTCTGTGGCCCATTTAATTTATGCAGTAAGGTCTGTTTTTCAGCTTCTGCCAATAATGGGAGTTCATGAACGGAAGGTTCTTTATTGATTGAATCATCTGTCATCACCTCAACAATGCCAGAAAGCAAGGTTTCGTAATTGGCGATGAATCTCTCAACGGTGCTACTGTTGAACAGACTCGTGTTAGAGACCCATACTATAGATAATTCACTTGTCTGTTCTTCTTCATAAACATGGACTTCCAAATCAAATCGAGTCGTTTTAAGTAAATCATCGCCAAAATCAGTAATATTATCCTGTTCCAGCGTTGTATCACGTTGGTTGTTCTGTACCGCAAAGATAATCTGGAATATAGGATTGTGATTTAAGCTTCGTTCCGGACTGAGCTTTTCTACCACTAGCTCAAATGGCAGATCTTGATGCTCATAGGCATCCAGAATGGTACGACT
>NZ_CAWMEB010000424.1:0-7821 GCF_963866145.1 Xenorhabdus sp. NBAII XenSa04 | reverse complement strand
CCGCGCCGGCTTTGAGGATACCCAACAGGCCGACGACCATATCCAGACTGCGTTCAACACAGATAGCAACGCGATCATCAGGCTGGACGCCCAGCGTAATCAAATGATGGGCTAACTGATTGGCGCGGCGGTTCAGTTCATCGTAGCGGAGGGATTGCCCTTCAAATACCACGGCGATGGCATCAGGGGTCAGGTCAGCCTGTTGCTCGAACAATTCATGGATCAAGGCTTCTTGTGGGAAGTCGGCCTGTGGGGCGTTGAAATCGACCAGTACCTGCTGGCGTTCGGCGGCAGGTAGGATCGGCAGACTCAATACAAATCGCTGGGGTTCATTAGCTAGAGCTTCAACCAGACCACTGACGGCTGTGATCAGGTAATTCGCCAGACGCGTAGGGTCGATTCCCGAGACACTTTGGGTTACCAGACTGAAGTCTTCTCCTAAGTCATCTACCGAAAGGGTCAATGGATAGTTTGTGCGTTCTTCTGCTGCCAGCATGCGCATGCCACTCCAGACTTGATCATCTGCCGCGCCTGAGTGGCTATGACGATAATTAAGTAGAGTGCTGAACAATGGCATCGGAGGTGTCACGCCACTACAACGCTGTGCCAGTGCCAGTGGTGCCTGCTCATGTTCAAGCAGTGTCGTCAAGTCATGATAGGTGGCTTGTACCACTTCCAGTACGCTGCGATCAGCAAGAGATACCCGGACTGGCAAGGTATTGATAAACATCCCCATCACCTGATCAGCACCGGAATAGCCTTGCAGACGACCGAGCAGTACAGAACCGAAGACGACATCATCACGACCGCTGGTCTGCGCCAGCACTTGCGCCCAAGCGACATGGAACAGCACACCTGGGCTCATGCCCAAGCGGCGTGCCTGACTGCGGATCGCCTGTGCCAGCGTGATATTCAGCTTCAAATAGGCTTCAGTCACACCTTCACCATCCCCCTGTACGTCAAGCTGACCAAAAGGCGCTGTTGGTGCATCAATATCGGCGAGACGGGTACGGAAATAGTCTTCATGTACTGACTCCGGCACGCTCAAAGTTTGGGCGATAAAATCGCGGTACGGCAATGCTACAGGCAGAGCTTTTGCTTGTCCCTGCAACAACAAGGTGATTTCGGAAACGATAAGTTCCAGTGTCATATGATCACTGACCAAATGATGGAAACTCAGTGCCAGTAACCATTCATAGCTAATTGGATCATGGGCGATATCAGCGGCGAACAGCGGTGCCCGATTCAGGTTGAGACGACGCTGCCGTGGATCTGTATAAGTATGTAACTGGGCCGGAACATTGTCCTCTGAAATAGGAACAAAGGTGTTTACTGGCAACGGTGCATGACGCCAAACGACCTGAACAGGCTGTGTTAGTCCCTGCCAACAGACGGCGGTACGCAAGATATCGTGGCGATCAATCACTTTTTGTAAAGCATTAAGGAAAGCATCAAGACGCTCGCGGGTATCGAAGGCTACCATACTACGTAATAAGTAGGTGTCCCCTTGCTCCTGCAATTGGTGATGGAACAGAATCCCTTCCTGCAATGGGGCAAGCGGATAGATATCTTGTACATTAGCAGCCCCGCCGGGAACGTTGTTGACAATAATATCGATTTCTGCCTGAGAAAGTGTCACCAGCGGTAGCAGCTCTGGGGTAATGGCGGTGCAATCTTCGCTAATGAGATTAGGTGGTACGTTAAAGGCAGATTTACCCTGATGCATTTGTATCATCTGAGCCATCTCAGCGAGCACAGGTGTGGAGAATACACTGCGAACATCAAGCAACCAGCCAGCGCTACGCAATCTTTCAATCAAGCTGACGGCCATTAATGAATGACCACCGAGTTCAAAAAAGTGATCATGACGGCTGACGCGTTCCAAGCCCAACAGATCGTGCCAGATCTGTGCCAATATGGTTTCCATCGTACCCACTGGCGCTTCATAGACACGCGTTGCCATAGCTAGTTGATCAGGAACGGGGAATGCTTGTCGGTCAAGTTTTCCGTTAGGCGTAAGTGGAAAGGTTTCTAACGTGACAAAAGCGCTAGGAAGCATATATTCGGCCAGATGTTGTGCAAGCTGCTGACGCAAGTCAGTCGGTACAAGTTCAAAATTGGGCTGAGGCCGGAGATAAGCGACCAGACGTTTGTCACCAGGGATATCCTCGCGGAGGATAACAACAGCTTCCCGTACACCCAAACATTGTGTAAGACGCGCCTCGATCTCACCCAGTTCAATACGGAAACCGCGCAGTTTGACCTGAAAATCGTTACGGCCTAGATATTCGATGTTGCCATCGGGCAGCCAGCGGCCGAGATCACCGGTTTTATACATTCGAGAGCCAGAGACTGATGAAAACGGATCAGGAATAAAGCGGTCTTTCGTGAATTCCGGACGATTCAGATAACCACGGGCTACACCCGCACCGCCGATATAAATTTCCCCCGCTACGCCAATCGGTACAGGTTGTCCTTGCGTGTCCAGAATATAGATCCGAGCATTGGCGATAGGATGGCCAATGGGAACATTAAACTGACTATGAGAAATAACCTGATAAACAGACGCCCATACTGTCGTTTCTGTCGGGCCATATTCGTTATAGAGCGCAATAGGTAACTCTAATTGTTCAATTCGAGCATGAAGTTCAGGTAAGCAGCGTTCACCAGCGACAATGAGAGTCTGGAGAGAGGCCATATCATCTTTAGTCGCAAGTTGCAACAGGTTCAGCGCCAAGGAAGGCACACATAATAAGCAACTGATGTCATTTCGGCGTAGAGCCTGCAAAATAGTTGCAGGATCAACGGCATTCATTTGTTCTGGCAGGCACAAACATCCTCCGCGAGTAAGCGTACTGAAGATGCTGGCAAGGGAACTGTCAAATGCGATTGAAGACAAAAGCAAAAGCCGTTCAAGATGTTGATACGTCAAGTGTCGGGCATAGGTAGAGGCAACAATATTTCTGTGTTCGACCATCACTCCTTTAGGCTGGCCGGTGGAGCCAGATGTGTAGATGATATACGCCAAATGGTGTGGCGTTACCCCCAGTGTTTGAGCATCGGGATTATTCTCTGCGTAGATACTGAAAACGGAAGTATCGAGAAGCACAGTAGGCAGGCTACTGTTCAGAGTCTGACTCAGCGCTGACTGGGTGAGAAGGGCTACAGGTTCAGCATCTTCAAGCATATAGGCCAGTCGTTCGGCCGGATAGGCTGGATCAAGTGGCACATAAGCACCACCCGCTTTAAGAATAGCCAGCAGCCCCACGACCATCTCCAGACTACGTTCAACACAGATAGCCACCCGATCGTCGGGCTGAACTCCCAGTGTCAGCAAGTAATGAGCCAGACGATTGGCGCGATGATTCAGTTCACAGTAACTCAGCGATAGCCCTTCAAACACCACAGCAGTGGCATCAGGGGTAAGCTCAGCCTGCTGTTCAAATAGTTCATGGATCAAAATATTCCGTGGGAAATCAGTCTCGGTGTCAGTGAAATCCACCAGTAACTGCTGACGTTCTTGTGCAGGCAGGATAGGCAGGCTCAGAACAGAGCGCTGGGGATCTGTTGCCAGAGAATTCACCAGTCCATCAATAGCTGTCATCAGATAGGCGGATACTCGGGTGGGATCAATTCCTGCGATGGCCTGAACTGTCAGATTGAAACCTTCACCCAGATCATCCACGGAGAGACTCAGTGGATAGTTGGTACGATCTTCGGTAGTCAGCACGCGGATACCGTTCCAGATTGTATCAGTTGTACTTGTTTGACTATGACGGTAATTGAGCAGTGCACTAAACAGCGGCATTGGTGGTGCCACATTACTACAGCGCTGCGCCAGCGTCAGAGGTGCTTGCTCATGTTCCAGCAGTGTTATTAGATCATGGTAGGTATCCTGCACCACTTCCAGCACACTACGATTGGCAAGAGATATTCTTAACGGCAGTGTATTGATAAACATCCCCATGACCCGATCGGCACCGACAGAACCTTGTAGACGGCCCAGTAACACGGAACCGAAAACCACATCGTCACGACCGCTGGTTTGTGCCAGTACCTGAGCCCAGGCGACATGGAACAGTACCCCAGGACTGATACCCAGACGGTGGGCCTGGCTACGGATCGCCTGTGCTAACGTGGGACTCAGAGGTAAGCTGGCTTCGGCAATATCCTCTCCATCATCCTGTATATTGAGCAACCCGAAGGGAGCCGTTGGCGCATCAACATCAGCAAGCTGAGCGCGGAAATAATCCTCATGCACCGAGGCTGGGACGCTTAGAGTTTGGGCGATGAAGTTACGGTACGGCAGTGAATTGGGGAGCGCTTCAGTGCGGCCCTGTAATAACAACTGAATTTCATCAACGATAAGCGCCAACGTCATGTGATCGCCAATCAGATGGTGAAAACTCAGCGCTAACAACCACTCGTGGCTGGCCGGATCATAAGCAATGTCTGCGGCAAACAGTGGTGCCAAACTAAGATCAAGCCGGCGTTGACGTGGATTAGTGTAGGCCTGCAATTGTGCCAATACATTGTCCTCTGAGGCTGGCACAAAGGGAGTTACTGATAGTGTCGCTTGCTTCCAGACTACCTGAACAGGTTGGGACAGTCCTTGCCAGTAAGCGGCAGTGCGCAAGATATCATGGCGATCAATAACTTGTTGCAGAGCGTTAAGGAAAGCGTCGAGACGTTCACGCGTATCGAAAGCCATCAAACTGCATAACAGGTATGTATCACCTTGTTCCTGCATCCGATGGTGGAACAGAATGCCTTCCTGTAACGGTGCAAGTGGATAGATATCCTGCACATTGGCGGCACCGCCAACCACGGTCTCAACAACAAGATCTATTTCCGACTGAGACAAGGTTACCAGTGGCAGCATATCGGGGGTAATAGCAGTACAGCTTTCAGGAATCCGGTTAGGTGGCACAATAAAGGTTGATTCATCCTGAGTAGCCCGAATAGTTTTAGCCATATCGGAGAGTACCGGTGCTGAAAAGACACTGCGCACATCAAGCAACCAACCCGCACTGCGTAACTGTTCAATCAGACTGACAGCCATCAATGAATGACCACCAAGTTCGAAGAAGTGGTCATAACGACCAATACGCTCCAGCCCCAGCAGATCTTGCCAGATCTGCACCAGCGTGGTTTCCAGCTCACCAACGGGGGCTTCATAGCCACGTGTGACTACCGCTGACTGATCAGGAACCGGTAATGCCTGACGGTCAAGTTTGCCGTTAGGGGTCAGCGGGAACGTTTCCAACATCACAAAAGCACTGGGCAGCATATAATCTGCCAGATGTTGTGCCAATTCCTGACGCAAGTCAGCCGGCACCAGTTTAATATCAGGCTGAGTCCGAAGGTAGGCTACCAGACGTTTGTCGCCGGGGGTATCCTCGCGGGCGATAACAACGGCCTCATCTATTTCTGGGCACTGAACCAGACGCGCTTCAATTTCCCCCAGTTCGATACGGAAACCGCGCAGCTTAACCTGAAAATCGTTGCGATCGAGGTATTCGATATTACCGTCCGGTAACCAGCGACCGAGATCACCGGTTTTATAAAGGCGGGCATTTGGTACTGTTGAGAAGGGGTCAGGAATAAAGCGCTCCGCTGTGAGTTCAGGGCGGTTGAGATAACCACGAGCCACGCCAACACCGCCGATATGGATCTCCCCAGCCACACCGAGAGGGACTGGCTGGCCTTGCGTATCCAGAATATAAATTTGAGTATTAGCAATAGGTTGGCCGATAGGCGGCACTTTCTCATCTTGGGCATTGCACAGATAAAGCGTTGCACAGACCGTACTCTCCGTTGGACCATAGGCATTGAACATCCGTCGTCCTGTTGCCAACCGCTTGATCAGCGCTGGTGAACAAACCTCACCGCCTACAACCAAAGTTCGTAGTGTTGTCGGCACTGAATCCAATGCAGCCAATGCTGTCGGCGTCAACAGCATGTGGGTAATGGCATTTTCCTTCAGGGTATGGAACAGTTCAGCACCCGGTAAGAGGTGAGTACGCGGGGCGAGATAGAGACAAGCACCTGTCAGGAGTGCCATACAGCATTCCTGCATACAAACATCGAAGCTGAAAGAAGCAAGCTGCAATAGACGGCTATTGGCAGTAATGTCGAGAGTTCTTGTCTGAGAATCAATCAGATTACATAAGCTACGGTGCTCAACCATCACGCCTTTGGGTTGTCCCGTGGAACCAGAAGTATAAATCACATAGGCTAAATGGCGTGAGGTTAGCCCCAGTGTCTGAACATTAAGGTTTTCTTCTGATTCTTTATCAAAGGCAGTTGATTCCTGGGAAACAGATAGTCCTTGAGCATCAAGCACCACAGTAGGCAGATTGCTGTCAAGTATTTCAACGAGTGCGGATTGGGTGAGCAGAGCAACCGGTGCCACATCATCGAGCATATAGGCCAGTCGTTCGGTCGGATAAGCCGGATCGAGTGGAACATAAGCACCACCCGCTTTAAGAATAGCCAACAACCCTACGACCATCTCCAGACTACGTTCAACACAAATGGCGACCCGATCATCAGGTTGGATCCCCAAAGCAAGCAAATAATGTGCCAGACGATTGGCACGACAGTTCAGTTCATTGTAGGTAAGCGACAGCCCTTCAAACACCACAGCCGTAGCATCAGGAGTACGATTAACCTGTTGCTCAAACAGTTCATGGATAAGTACCTCCTGCGGGAAGTCTGTTTGTGTCGCATTGAAATCTACCAATAACTGTTGACGTTCTGTGGCAGGCAATATTGGCAGGCTCAATATCGGCCGCTGGGGTTCAGTTGCCAACGCATCCACCAGTCCGCTAATAGCAGTGATCAAATAGTTGACCAACCGTAAAGGATCAACACCCGCAACGGTCTGGGCGAGCAAACTAAAGTCTTCCCCTAAATCATCTACCGATAGGGTTAACGGATAGTTGGTACGTATTTTTTCGTTCAATATGCGCATACCATCCCAGACCTTATCAACCGTACCTGGCTGGCTATGGCGGTAGTTGAGCAGGGCGCTGAATAGCGGCAGCGGCGGATTTACGCCACTACAGCGTTGCGCCAGTGTCAGGGGGGCCTGTTCATGCTCCAGTAGTGCCATCAGATCGTTATAAGTAGCTTGCACGGCTTCCAGTACACTACAGTCAGCAAGCGTGATCCGCACTGGCAGCGTATTGATAAACATGCCCATCACCTGATCGGCTCCGGCCGAGCCTTGCAGACGACCGAGTAGCACAGTACCAAAGACCACATCATCGCAGCCGCTGGTTTGGGCCAACATCTGAGCCCAGGCAACATGGAACAGTACACCGGGGTTGATACCCAGACGGCGAGCCTGAGTACGTATCGCCTGTGTCAGAGTGGTATCCAGCAGTAAACGGGCTTCGGTAACATCTTCACCATCCCCCTGTATATTAAGCAGACCAAAGGGTGCAGTTGGGACATCAAAATCAGCGAGTCGCGTGCGGAAATAACTCTCGTGTACTGAGGCTGGCACGCTCAGGACTTGAGCAATAAAGTTACGATAAGGCAGAGGGATCGGCAGGGTTTCTGCCTGCTCCTGTAATAACTGGATAATTTCGGCAATGATAAGCCCTAATGTCATATGGTCACAAACCAGATGATGTAAACTCAGGGCCAGCAGCCATTCATTGTTGGCTGAATCATGAGCAATCTCGGCAGCACATAATGGCGCCTGAGTCAGATCGATCTGACGTTGACGCGGATCGGTGTGGGCCTGCAATTGAGCCGACACATTGTCTGCAAACGTATTGTCTGCGGAGGCTGGCACAAAAGTTGTTACAG
>NZ_CAWMEB010000423.1:0-8374 GCF_963866145.1 Xenorhabdus sp. NBAII XenSa04 | reverse complement strand
TTTGTGTAGAAGAGACAGGGTCTGAACCGGGCCTTGGGAGGAATGAACCTTAGTTCATCGTGACAGCTTCGGATTTACCTCCAGAGTCATCGACCCCGACCAGAGAGATGGTCGGCATCGTTTCATAGGTGCCCTTGCTGATAGTGACTCGATCAGAGCTGATGCTCTGCAACTCACCGCCAATGGTCCATTCGTAGGATTTCATACGACCATCGGTATCTTCGCAGCTCGCATAGACGATCCACGATCCCTGAGTCTCTCTTGAGCTCAAGCTACATGCTGGCAACTTGTTCTCTACCACATTGATGTTCACCTCACCCTCAGCTTCATGCCCCATCTCAGAGGTTATTTTCAGCTTGATGCTGTGTTCACCAGCGCCCAGAGTTGCTCTGCCATAGTAACCGCTGCTATCCAACGGCGTTCCGTCTACCGAGTAGACACGAGTTGAAATACGGTCGCGTGGGTGGCCGCCAGAAATGTACGGTCGCAACAGTACATCCAGAGGCTCACGCTCGTATTTGTTCGAGCCGGAGTATTGAAGGTCGATAGCGTAGGGCTCTGCCTGGCCGATCTTGAGCGGTTGCTCAATCACGGTCTCATGACCGCGAGCATCACGGACAGTCACCTTGATGTTGTAGTCACCCGGCTCATTGATCACAAAGGACCGGACAATATCCTGACGCTTGTCCTGAATCACTGCACCTTCCGGCAACTCCCAGTCATAGGTCGGCTTTTCCAGCTTGCCGTTGAAGGCAATTGGTCGCACTGACGCTGTGATTGTTGCAGGGGCCACGTCTGCGTTCTTTCTGATCTGCATACCGAAGCTCGGCCATACATACTGCCACACGCGGGAACGCAGACTGTGTGAGGCCTCTGCACCCTGATCTCGGTACCCTTCGATCCAGGTGGTGTACTTCGTTTCTACAGTAGCCTGGTTGAGGTCCGTGTCCGAAGGTACATACTCGGCGGTATCACCCTGAACAATCGAGCCATTAGGCAGCGTAAAGAACCCATTCAGCTTCACGTCCATCCCATGGTAAGGCAGGCTGGTTTCAGCTTTGAACACGTACTTCTTACCGGTCTCAATGACTCTCGGCCCTGTCACGTAAGGGTGGGGAGCCTTAACCGCTCGGAAATCTACAGCCGTCTTCGCCACTTCATAGGCATAACCATCATCTGCCGGTGCCGTGGTGGAGCGCACCCGAGCCCACAGGCGGAACCGAGTCTCCTCATCACTTGCAAGCGTGATGCTGCTACCAGTCTGCGAGTAGGTCTTTCCACCGTCAGTGGACCACTCAACAACAGCACTACTCTCAGATAGAGGCTCATCGTTCAACATCAAGTTCGCGGTGTACTTACCTTCACTACCCACAAACAACGTAGTCGGGCCTATAACAGCAATATCAGGTTTGTCATAGGCGACTACGCTGACCGTTTCGGTGTACTTTTCCGCACCCGAGTTAACGTTCACCACCTTAGCTCGAACCTGGTACTCACCTTTGTCGAAGGTCTTCACAAGCTGATACTTGTATCGATCTTCTGGGATGAACTGTTCCCAGGTTTTACCATCGTCCTTACTGGTTTCCCACACAACTTGGCCGGTAGCCCGGAGGTCCTGACGGTCGGCCAGAGACAACGTGAATACTGTGGTGAACGGCGCTTCACCAGATAGCTTACGAGCCTCCACTCCAGCACCGATGGCTCCGCCACGGAGCACCGTCAGGAAGGCAGGCCTGATCGACAACTCTGTTCGGTTGTAACCTTCAACAGGGCTGTCCAGAACAGCCTCAGCCGAAATACGGACAGAGGAAGTATCCACACCGGACAAATCCACAGAGAACTGAGCTTCACCGTTTGATGCTTCCGCATAATCAGTAAGAGCCACTGTCTCGTTGTAGGCCTTTTGCTGGATCAGGCGAACTTTCCACACCCCCATCGTGTTTGCGTCATAGTCGCCGTCAGGCTTGTATTGATCACGAATGAGGACACGAACCGGCAATGCCTGGGTGTCAATCGCGGTATCACCTTCAACCTCAACGATGGGACGGATGCTGTCAGAAGGCGCTGAGATAGCCCGGTAGACAACCTCCGTCTTCACATCAGGCACCTTATTGTAGGCCGTATTCACCTTGTAGGTGGTCTCCTCCCACAACGCTCGCTCATCGGTATTGATGCGACGATACACCTTGTTGGTGGCTCCCCATCCCGGAGTGAAGGTTTCAGACTCCAGAACATCCGAGTTGCACGAGATGGCAATATCCAAATCAGCTCGTTCGGAGTTGATAATGGCATCACCCAGGTAGTTACCTGTCATCGGCACCATGTAGATGTTGTCTTTGAAGTTATACTTGGAGGACAGTTCAACAGTCGGAGCTGGTGGATCAACGGCTTCGACATTGAAGGTCTCGTCGTTCAACGTCACCCGAGTACCATTACGGGTAAAAATACTTACCCGCCAACCCAGAGGGTGATCACCGTTCTCGGCCAAGGAGCCTGACAGCGACGGCGATTCCGATAACTGGTCTTGGACCAATCCGTCAGGGATCTGCTGCCACTCAAACAGACATGTCCGGCTTGCGTTGCCCACAGCCTTGTTCGCGGCCTCGTTTTTCGCACGGTCAGCGCTGAGGGTAATCGAACAGTCAGGACCTTTGCTCTGCTTGAAGTTCACATCAAAGTCTTCAATGACGCGATTCACCTGAGCAATATCATCAATCGGCGAGTAGCCAACAGAGCCATAGGCTGTAGTTACTGTCAGGTTTTGTGAGCCTGAACCAACCTTCACCTTGGAACCGTCACCACTGAACAAATACAGGCTGTATTCAACAGGTTGGTCGCCAATGCTAACAGCTTGTCCCACTAGCCCTGCGACCTTCAAGCCGTTGTTGTCTTGGGTAGTTTGTTCCGCTTCGTCTGGAGTTCTATCCCACTGGAGCAAACACACAGGGTCACGAATCGGATCTGCGGCCATTGCCACATCCTGTTTCGTCGTGAAGCGACAAGGAACTCCTGTATCAGGCAAAGCATAGATTTTCACCGGATCGATAACCTGGCGAATCGTCCATGATTCAGCAGAGAGCTTGGCCGAAGCCTTCCAAGTATTGATGTCAACGGTCAAAATGGGTGAGTTCGGTGCAGAAGTCATGACAAGGAGGCTTGAGGTCCCGACCACATCCAGCACAGCCGGTTTGACAGGAATGCTCAAACGTCCTCTTGATGTACCAAAATCATGTTGGCTCATGATCCCCATTGTCTGGCCCGGTTCGATACGAACTCCATTCACCACCAGCGGCACTTTGGCGTCAGAACGAAGGGTCGCAAATACATCGTAGGAACCTGTGACGACAGCACCATCGCTGAGGGTCAGAGGCTTGGTCTCTATTATTCTGCTACCATCGGAATGAGTAAACTCATGCGGTACTGCGGGAATCATGACCTTCCCATCCATACCATCTGCCAGCATCACCTGACGAGGCTTGTACTCAAAGACGACGGCCTTTTGTACCGAGTTGCCCTGAGCATCTTCACCTGTGACGGTCAGAGTGTACGATTCCCCTTCTTTCAAAGATGGGAACATTACCGGGTATTCCAGACGGAAACGTCCCTTGACTTCCTCGCGCCAAGACAACTGAACTTTGTCGTTGGCTGGGCCACCAACAAGGGCAATGGACGTCAGCTTTGGTGATGGATCAATGGCATCAGCTAGGGTGATGACAATATCATCCAAGGTCTGAATATCTGAGCCATCAGCCACACTGACGGTCATCGCTGGAGCCGTTCTGTCAGAAATGAGCTGAAACATAGGCAGCCGAGTCAAAGGCCCGTGCATCTCTTCTGCCGCGGCAACTAGGTTATACTGCCCTTCAGGGAGCGTTTTAAGGTCCCATTGGTAAGTGTAATTTTCCCAGTTATTAGCAACAAGTCCCCCAGTAGGGGACAGCTTGTTCCCTTTACTGTCTTCAATCCACGCACTTTTTAAACGAAGCCTGTCAAAGTACGAACCACGTCCTAGCTGAGTTACAAACAATGTAAACACCTTGTTGTTCTGGTCGTACTGTTGACTAAGCTGCGGATAGTGCTGATCGTTCCAGTTTACTTCTGCCCACATCGGGTTAGAAAGCAATGACTTATCAGGGTTGTAAATCGTTACGTTATCGTGAACGTATCCGGTTGTACCCTTCGCCATTGTGAAGCTGTTGGAAATTACACAACTATCCTGCCCAACGGGTATTTCACAGCTACCACGATGTACTGCTGTTTGAACGTAAGGTCGGGGTTCAACCTTTACCCTCATACTGCTAACAGTGGCAGGGAGAATTGAGTTATTAACCCAGTAGCGGTACATGCTCGACCACCCAATATCACTGTAGTTGTACTCAACACCCAAGAGCTTAGGACTTTGAGACGCAGATGGAGACAGTGTTAGGTTGTAGGAAATGTACCCACCTCCCCACTGCCCAAAGTTAACCCAACGCCAGTAGTTTCCATCCGTGTGTCCATAAGGCGATGTGGTTACTAAGTAGACGTAATTTCCATCCTCGCCAACTTTGCTCATCTCTCCAAGAGAATTGACCATGTTTACGCCACCTTCTCGATACTCGTGCCAGTTATTACGTGGAATACGCCAAGCCAATTTAATGGGGTTGGTTTTGACTACCATTCCACCAGTGTATGGCACAAATCCCACCAACCCCGGCCCCAAGTTATTTGAGCTAGACGGGTCAAAAACACCAAAGGGGGCTGACGGGGCATTAGTGATATCATCAAACATCACCTTTTGCCGAGGCGAAAGATAACTATTTCCAGCACTGTCGATCACTTCAAATTGAAGAGTAAAAAGTTCATCTAAGTCAGAACTTGGGAAAAATCCACTTTCAAAATACTGCCTCGCCTGTTTATTGGCGTCATCGTAGTTCACTGACACATCTTTGTAGAGCGAACCATCCTGGCGATACAGTCTCGCTTGTACGCCTTTGATGGGAGAATCGTCAGAAATGCCGGACATCAGGAAAGCATTATCCTCAGCCCCCCCAATACCCAATTTCCAAACATCACCGCTGATCACTTGCCCGTAGGAATCGTAAACGGGGGTGAGAGACGTGTAGGTTGGAGGGGTTATATCAACAGTCAAAGGATATTCATCAGTCTGAACGGTCGATCCATCAGATGCAATAATTTCTGCTCTGATTTTATATAATCCAGCCACAGGAGCTGGTAGTTGAAGTTTCGCACCATAGTAGGATTTTCCACCCACCGTGATGCGATCCGTGGCCCCAAGAAGGTGACTGGTCGCTGCCGAAACCACTGTTCCATCCGACCGAAGTACCGAGATCTTGACCTTTCGGTCGATACCGGCACTCAAGGCAAACGAAACGTTGCCCGTCGGGTTGGCATAGTTGGCATTCGGAGGCAGAGACCGTTGAGCACCATCTGGAGCCTTAAAGGTATATTCCAGCAACTCTGCATGAGCAGCACCAGCGGTAAGAACCGCCAGAGCTCCCAGCAACGCCGGAAGTTTAGGCTTGAAATTGATCATCGCATTCTCCATTCGTTTTGAGTTACAAGAACCCAATGCTGGAGGTTACGGGAAGGTGTGCATAAACATGGGCTGTGAAAGTGCCCTTTTTGAGCAAATGAGGAAAGAGTTGAGATTTGTTATGACTAGTACTACAGTTGTAATTTCTCTTTAATCAAAGGATTACCCCTTCGACGGTAATGGCATTGTTGTGCACAGTATTGATGTCGTCGTCGCCAGTAAGACCAATATAGGATCTGTTCGAAAGTTGCTTCCGTCTTTTCCATCAGTTTTGACAGCAGCTTACGCAGTTCCGGGATACTCAGGGCTATCAGTCCCTCCGGTGTTTTTTTTCTCCTGTATCCGCAACACGGCCAGCACCGCATAGGCCAGTAAGGACAAGGTAATATGCCGATACCAACTGTGCCATTGTCGCACTTCGTAATGATCCAGCCCGCACTCGCCTTTTGTCTCTTCAAAACCGCTTTCGATTTCCCAGCGATGTCCGGCCACCTGAGCCAACATCTTGAGCTCCGCCTGAGCTTCGGGGGCATAGACCACATAATAAGCCCGCTCCCGCTTCTCATCCCGACTACACCGAACCAGCAGATAATGACCATAATCCCGTTCTTCTTCACTTGTCTGTAAACGCCAAAGCGGAATACGCATCCAGTCATACTCGCGTTCACCTTTGGCTCCCTGTCCTGCGGACTGTTTTTTCCAACTTTCGGCCGGCTGCTTATCGACAATCACATCGGCCCTGACAGACGTGGGACCTTGCCACCAGAGTGAGTCACTTTTGGCGATGGCTAACACAAACGGTTGATGCCGGGACTCCAGCCAACATCGCAGGTCGCGATCACGTCCATACACGGCATCGGCGGTGACCCAACGACAGGGGACGTCGGCATCGAAGGCCCGTTCCAACATTTGGCGCGCGAGTTGGGGTTTAGTGGCAAAGCCCACTGAGTCAGGAATGCCGGCAGCGGCACAGCGGGGACGGTCCTCAATCCACGGTTCAGGCAGGTATAAGGCCCGGTCAATAAAGGCATAGCCGCCGCGGCCAGCGTAACACAGGAAGACGCCTATCTGACTGTTTTCTACCCGCCCAGCGGTTTCACTATACTGTCGTTGGACGCCGGCAGAATGGGTGCCTTTCTTGATAAATCCGGTTTCATCAACGATAAGGCTCCCTTGCTCATCGCCGAGATGGTCAGTCACATAGTTGCGTAAAATATCGCGGGCCGCCCCGGCATCCCAGCGGGCGCGTTCCAGAAAATACTGAATGCCATCAGGCGAGTGTTCACCCAGCCATGCGGCCAGTTGACAGGTGATTGCATTGAACACCTTCCCCTATTTCCAGGAAAATATATCATAAGCTATCATGCCACAATCGGGCGTACAGCTGTAGTACTAGGGCTATTGAAGTGAAAAGAGTGAATGTTATTGCTAGTGAGAAGATACCCCGTGACGGCTATCTTCCCGGTGATTTTCAAATAACAGACTGATTATTTTATGACTTATTGCGAACTTTACGTTCAATAAGCTGACCACACTGATCGTAATATCGACTAGGCCAAATTTCAGAGGGATGTATTTCGAGATAGTTAGCAATAATCCATTCGCCTTTAGGCCACGGACGGCTAAGCGTATTTGCCAGTGTAGATGAACTCAATCCCGCTTCACGAGAAACAGCCGCTAAAGTTGTACCCCGCTTACGCAATGCAGCAATAATATCTGCTTGATGCCAGTCATTTTTAACGTTATTCATTCCTGCTACCCCTTCCATTAATTATTCATTGATGGTGGCGACTCAAGCAAGGTTTGCAGACCGGTCACGAATTCCGGCGAGGCGTTAACCTCCCCTGCCTGAATCACCATTGAAAGGGTGATAGCGGGCACTGGTAGAAACTTCCTACCAGTGATTCGTGATACAAGGCTGCAAAACCTTGACCATTGGATTTTGCCAATGGCGGGAATACTTTAACGGATTGTTTTATCGGACTCAATAACCGAAACACTAAGTTGAACAACTATAAACCCGTTCGACATACCGCCCACGCCCATCACCATGCCCCAAGTCCATTGAAACCAGTGCCCGCGCTTCCTGATGACTAAAGCCCTGTTGTTGATAAAATCTCAGTGCATCCTGTGCCCACGCATACCGCAAACTATGGGGTGAATGGCAACCGGTTAAACCAATTTTTGTAGTGTGTGTTCGCCAGTAGTTCATGGCTTGTTTGAGATCAGGTTTATCAATCAATCTGCCGTTACGTTGTTCACCAATAATAATGGCTTGTTCGACAGACGCTTGGACTGCCGCAACATCCAGCACACGGGTTTGTCGTGGTCGGCCACCTTTTGTGCCGAAAACTACCTGAAGTTTCGGTTCTGGCTGTTCTAGCTGTTTGCGCCAGCTTTTCAATGACGCTCTGCATTGCACGGCTTCCTGAGAGCGTAATCCCAGTGCCTGATTACTCAAGCGCGGTGAAGTTTCCAACTTCTCACGGCCTGCCATCCGAAAGATATTACGCAGTGCCGCCATTTCATTTTGCACCGTTCGCTTGGCGATCCCCTGAGATAAACGAGTATCAACATACTGTTCTACGTGCTTGGTTTTCAAATGCTTCAGGCTTTTCACCTGAATATTCAGGCTCAACAACAATGCGCCCAGACGTCCGGCAATCCGAATGCGATCATTGCAGGTCTTATGATTGCAGGTCTTATGACTGCCGCCCCCTTGCCGAGCAAAAAACTTTAATTCTTTCATCAATCGACTCATCCATTTTTCTCCACTGATATCTGACAATCTACGTTCTCTGGCGCGCGACAATGCGGGCAAAACAGGAAATGCCTGCT
>NZ_CAWMEB010000422.1:0-41082 GCF_963866145.1 Xenorhabdus sp. NBAII XenSa04 | reverse complement strand
AATCCTCTCTCGCCGACCAGATTATGAAGAAATAGCCCTGTAAAAAACAGGGCTTTTCTCGTTGTATTCAACAGAAAATCTTCTCTTTTTTCTTGCCATTTCTTCCCTTTCTTATAATTAATTATTTTGAAATTAATTGTTTCTATATGTTTACAATTATATTAACTTTTTGTTTTTAAAGTTATTCGATGTTCAGTGTTGTATTTCAACGACAAACCATACCCTCTTGTGTCTCCAATTAGAGACATTTAACTAATTGATTGAATTTACCTATATCTAACTTCTGGAATGGACGTCTCAAATAAGAGACGGTATTTAGCATGTTTTATGAAAAGGTGACATATCAGTCTCATATTCCGGCCATATAATCTGGAAGAAATTTTCTTATGATTATTGTTGTATCTTGATAGTAGGTTAGGAGATTCGCGAGGTATAAGAAAATTGGCATGAAAAGTGCTTTATTAAATTTGTAGATACTCATCCGACTCCTTATGACAGCGTAGCTTCATAAACCTCAGGATGATGTAGAGCTAATTGCCAGTGCCTATGGTCCACGTTATAGATGAGTAAGCGTATGGTCTTTTCATCACAAACCGGACACAACGTTGAGTGAGGCACTATATCGTCTGTAGACCTGATTGTATTTATACACCTGTCTTATTTGACAGGTGTTTTTTTATCTTTATATGTATATGTACATGTGTATCGACATTTTTACCATGGTTAACAATTCAGATTAAGAATTATTGTTAACCATGGCTATTTTTAATTTAAAGGAAAAGATTTATTCTTCTGTATCACTTTCACGTTTCAGTGTCAGCATAAAGCCTTTAGTGCGTATTTGAGCGGCTTCTTCACGTTTGTGTAATTTGTCCAGTGCATCGGCAAGCCAGGCGTAATCATGAGCATCAGGACGTTGTGCAAGAGCTGCCTTAAAGGCGGTTTCTGCTTTTGCCCATTCCCCATGACGCAATGCCACTTGCCCCAACGTACTGTTAAGTAAAGGTGTTGCACCATGTTGTTTCAACAAATGTGAAAGCGATTTTTGCACAGCCTCAGCATTATCTGCCTTTAAGTGAGGGAGTAACAGTAACAGCCGTTCATCGTATTGCTGTTTTAATCCATTGAGAATAAGCTGTTGTGCAGTTTCATGATCATTACATTCAATCAGGTGTTCAGCCATGGCAACCTGTAATGCAATGTCATTGCGAACTTTGCGACTTTGATCTTTCCACCATACTTTCAGTCCAGCACTGCCTTTTTCTGCCATGATTTGATTCATCAAGCCGATATAAGCTTGCTGACGCAATTGAGCCACATATTCTTCATCATGCAGACTAATTTTTGTTATCGAAGGTAAAATATCAATCAGGGATTGGTAAGCACCTGAACGTGTATATGCCTGCTCAGCCAGCCGCAACACTTCAGTATGTCGTGGGGCTTGATTGAGTAATTTATCCACACCGTTACGGGCTGCATGAATTTCTCCCTGCGCTAATTGGATACGCACACGGGTAATATCGACAGGGAGTTGATCTTTATCAGCCATTTCTGCGGCACGCTCGATATATTGATGGGTACGAAAATAATCGCCACGTTGTTGGGCAGCTTCCGCAGCAAGCAGATAGTTAACGACAGGGTTTTCTGCATGATCAACATTGCGGGTCAATAAGTGTTCTACCTGTTTAAAATCTCCTTCAGCCAGCTTAAGCAAAGCTTGCTTAGTCTGTAACCGAGCCCGGTTGCGCTTATATCCACCAAAGATCCAGCTATGAGTAAAAGTACCGGTACGTTTTAATCTGCGGTAACACCAACCAATGAGAATCAGCAGGAATTGCAGTAAGAGGAACATAATCACCAAACCAGTAACGCTGGTAGTGATATCGTAATTGTCTGTCTGAATAAGAACATATCCCTGATGCCCGGATAACAAAGGGCCAAGCACAACACCTATGATAAGGACGATGAACAGCAATAATATTTTTAGCATGTTCAGCCCTCCTTAGTGGATGTTTCAGCCTGATTAGAGCCTTCTTCAGATTTCGGCTGAGGCTGAATTTCTGGTTGAACTTGGGGCTGATAAAGCGGCTGGTGTGGCAAGTTATAAATACGCTTGCGCATTAAATCTGCTAGCACAGTCTGGCTATTTAATTGTTCCGGTATATCAATGGAAAGTGGTCGTTTTTCCAGTTTATCTACCTCATTCAGGAAAGTTACCGTATCTGGCATAGATGTATCAAAATAAGCTCTTACCCAGGTTGAAACAGATTTTAGTGATTCCTTATAAGTATCAATTTGTCGGCGAGGAGCTGCCTGGGCTGCTATCAACAGCTTGGAGCGGATATTTTCCCGTAGATAGATTTCCTGTTTTGGTGCCAACAGTGGCTCTTTAGAGCCATCACGAGGTTTGATGGTAATGAAATTATCCATAAAGCTGTGCCAGCTTTTGCTCAGATTTTCTCGCCAATCAGAGAGTGAAGCACTAATCCCTTTATCGTCTCCATCCATCGGTTTCCCTTGTTCCACACTATCAACCAGCGGCAAGTTATCTACCTGATTTGATAGCTGATTCAAGGTTAGAATAATGCCATCTATATCTACCTGATTGATTTTGGATAGCATGTCGATATCTTGCATAATCGTTGAGCGGGCATGCAATAAACTAGGATCATTCATTTCTGTAAGGCTGCTGTCTGCATCTTTTAGCAGAGCGATCGCGGTAGCAATATCCTGATCACTCCATATCTTGCGGCTTGCCATTTTTACGAGAAAATTTGCCTGTGCCAACCGCCAGTTTTCGATATCAGAATTTGTAATTGCGGACATTCGATCCTGAAGTTCTGCCATGCGGCTGTCTAATTGCTGTCTTTGCGTATTGGCTTGCTCCAGGGCATTTTTCATTGCTTCAATTTTGTCATCTGCATCTTGTTTATCCGCAGACTGTTGTTGCACGAAAGAAGCCACTTGCTGTTGTAGCGCGAGGTTTTCGGCTTCTAATGCTGCATTCTGTTGTTTACCATGATAAAAAAGATAAATTCCACCCGCACCTACTGCCAGCGTAATAGCAATTGAGAGTGTACTGCCCACCCACCCGTCACTTCTGGATTTACGAGGAGCCTTTTTAGGCTTCTGAGGGAGTGTTGTCTCAACCGCATCAGTGGATTTCTTTTGTTCCGTCATAATGGACATCCCATATTGGTTTATTCCAGCGCCTGCATTAAGGCGTCATTATCTGCACTCTTAGTGACTTTTATTTCTTGCCAGCCCAGTGTTCGGGCAATATTGGCGAGGCGTTCACTGACCACAATCAGCCGGCAACCTAATAACCACGCTTTGCCATTACCACTACTCTCAGTGCTACCATCTTCACTGTCATCACCTTCAGTAACTAAGTTATATAACAGTTGCAACATTTCGCCACTTGTAACAACGATGGTTCTTATACCACATTGTTGCCAATGATGATTGAACTCAGTTGTACGATATTTGACTGGCTGACGTGAATAACATTCACAGTAATCAATTGCTCCTCCCCGCATCTTTAAGGTTGAAGCAATCACCTCTCGGCCACCATTGCCGCGAAGTAATAAAATCTTTTTATTCTCCATTTTTTGTAAAGCAGGGAGTTGCAGGAGATCTTCACTTGTTTCTCCTTGCTCTGACCAGAGAATGTTTTTTCCCGTTTGTTGATGAAAGAGCAAGGACGTCGATTTGCCGATACCATAATAGGATAGCTTGTCAGGCCATGAGAGGCCTTCTTGTACAAGCTGTTCGTTGGCATAATGCACGGCATTTTTGGATAGCAGAAAAACGAAATCACCCGCTGATAGCTGTCGCAGTTTTTGTGTCAGTAAGGGCAGCTCAGTACCAGGGTAAATTGCAATAAGTGGCGCACTGAATGCTGTTTTACCGATAGATCTTAACTGATTGACCAACGCTTCTCCTGCGGGGGCAGGACGGGTGACTAAGATGCTCATGCAGGTGGGTTCCTTTGATATACGTCAGACAGGATCTGGCGTGCACCTTTCTCTAATAACTCTTCTGCCAATGACACACCCGCCTGGCGGGCCTCTTCACTACGAATAAGTCTTTCGCCACGAATAATGGTACTGCCATCAGGTGCGCCAACAAGGGCACGTAACCAGATGTTACTGTCCTGCCAAATGGCATAGCTACCAATGGGAACCTGACATCCCCCTTCAAGGCGGGTGTTCATGGCACGTTCAGCGAGGACACAAATCTCTGTTCTTTGATGATTTAAGGGAGCAAGCAGCTCACGAGTCTGCATATCATTCAGGCGACATTCAATACCAACAGCGCCTTGACCGACAGCAGGAAGCAGCAATTCCGGTGCCAACGGCATTCGGATACGCTCTTCCAACCCTAGTCTTTTCAGGCCCGCAGTTGCAAGGATAATGGCGTCATAATCATCATTATCGAGTTTGCTCAAACGGGTGCCGACATTGCCACGTAAGTCGCGGATCACAAGATCAGGACGCAGATGGCGAAGCTGGCACTGGCGGCGTAAGCTGGATGTTCCAACAATACTGCCAGCGGGCAGTTCATCAATCGAGGCGTATTCTACTGAAACAAAAGCATCTCGTGGATCTTCCCTTTCACAGATTGTGACCAATCCCAAACCCTCAGGAAATTCGACAGGGACATCTTTCATGGAGTGAACAGCGATGTCTGCCCGATTTTCAAGCATCGCTAACTCTAGCTCTTTCACAAATAACCCTTTACCGCCAACCTTGGCGAGTGGCGTATCAAGGATGACATCACCGCGAGTGATCATTGGAACTAATACAACTTTCAATTCAGGATGGAAATGTTCTAGTTGCTTTTGAACGTATCGAGCTTGCCACATAGCTAAAGGGCTTTGGCGAGTCGCAATGCGAATGGTTTTCATTGTCATGGGTAATTATCTTGGATAATTGTATTAATTAACGGCAATTGGAGATTTTTATCTCCAAAGAGTGAAAAAATAGAACAGTAAAAATGGCTCAGTTTTAACACTTCAATAATTTTTTTTCCAGTTAAGAAAAAACCAGAATAGTATATAAATATACAGCTCGAAAATATAAAAATAATTTTAAACATTAAAATAATGTTTTAATTAAATGGAGTAAATAAACAAATAGATTGAATTAAAATCAAATTGCTATTTGAAATTTATCTTTTTCGAAAAAAGAGAAAGATATTTATCAATTAAAAGTAATATTAATGAAACAGTTATGCAAAATTCGGCGTTTACAATACCTTACAGCAACGATACAGAAAATGGTCAGCTATAATACCTATTTCAAAAAAACATATTTTAGTATCAAATTTGTGAGTAACTTAATACTTTACAATGAGTTAATTGATGTTTAGGTGTTGTATGGAAGGTGAAAAGATGATATTGCGGACTTTACGCCTTGACTGCAAGGTGTTAAATTGATCACGTTTCCGATAATAAGTTTGTAAAAAAATTCTAAAAAATAGTCTTGTAACACGACCTGTTAACGAGTATCAGACGTTAACGGTGGCTGAGCGTTAGCGGAAACTGGCGATTGTAAGCACTGAAACTGAAGCAGGCGAAACTCTTGTATCTTTATATTGAAACGCTGAAGCAGCGACTGGATGCAATTAATCAGCTTAGGTTAGAGCGTGCGACTAACTCAATGAGCGCCGCATTTAAGCAGGTTTATAATTTAATTCCAGTATTATTACACTATCATCATCCAATGATGCCGGGTTATATCAAAGATGACGTTCCTCATGGTGTCTGTTTTTTTGTACCTGATGAAACTCAGCAATTTTGGATTAATGATCTGGAATACCAGTTTACTGGTGTTTTCTCCCCCTCCTTTAATGGTGAACTGCCAATTACGGGTATTTACTCGATGGGCAGTACTTCTTCTATCGGACAGAGCTATTTTTCTGATTTAGATATTTGGGTTTGTCATCAATCCTGGCTGGATAGTGGTGAAAAAGCGCTACTGGAACAGAAATGTATTTTAATAGAACAATGGGCTGCTTCACTGGGTATTGAAGTAACCTTCTTTTTGATTGATGAGAATCGCTTTCGCCATAACACCTGCGGCAGCCTGAATGGCGAAGATTGTGGCTCAACTCAGCATATCCTTCTGCTGGATGAATTTTATCGCACTGCGGTCTGCATGGCGGGTAAACGCCTGTTGTGGGCGATGGTTCCTGTGGAAGAGGAGGTAAATTACGATGAATATGTGCTTTCTTTATATGCACAGGGTGTTTTAACCCCGAATGAGTGGTTGGATCTGGGCGGCTTAGGTGAGTTGTCAGCAGAAGAATATTTTGGTGCCAGCCTGTGGCAACTTTATAAGAGTGTAGATTCTCCTTATAAGTCCGTATTGAAGAGCCTGTTGCTGGAAGCCTATTCGTGGGAATACCCGAATGGCAAGTTGCTGGCAATGGAGATGAAACAGCATTTCCATGATGGCTCGATTGTTTCTTTTGGCCTTGATGCTTACAGCATGATGCTTGATCGTGTTACCCGATACCTTACTGATACTAATGACACGACGCGTTTGGATTTGGCGCGCCGCTGTTTTTACCTGAAGGTTTGCGAAAAAATTCAGGAAAGCGGTGATGATAAAGGGTATTCAGGATGGCGACAGCAGATTATCTCTCAGTTAGCGCAGGAATGGGGCTGGAATAGCGATAAACTGGCCATGTTGAATAACCGTAACTCATGGAAAATCGAGCAGGTACGTGCAGCTCATAATGAACTGCTGGATACCATGATGCAGAGTTATCGCAATCTTATCCGTTTTGCCCGGCGTAACAATTTAAGTGTGAGTGCGAGTCCACAAGACATTGGTGTATTGACCCGTAAATTGTATGCTGCATTTGAGGCCCTGCCCGGCAAAATCACGTTGGTAAACCCGCAAATTTCGCTGGATTTGTCAGAACAAGATTTGACATTTATTTATGTTCCACCAGGGCGGGCAAATCGTAGTGGCTGGTATCTTTATAATCGAGCGCCCGCAATAGAATCCATCATTGGTCATCAACCGCTGGAGTATAATCGTTATTTGAATAAATTGGTGGCATGGACATATTTCAACGGGTTGCTGGCGGAAAAAACCCGTATTCATATTCATCATGGAGAATCTCAAACTGACAAAAAGAAGCTACGCGATTTGGTGAGTGATATTTCTACTCATTTCCCTATCCGCTTGCCCGCTCCAACACCAAAGGCATTATACAGCCCTTGTGAAATCCGCCATCTGGCAATTATTGTGAATTTGGAAACTGATCCAACCATAAATTTTTCCGATCAAATTGTACATTTTGATTTCAGAAATTTAGATGTGTTCAGTTTCGGTGAATCGCAGCAATGTCTGGTGGATAGTATCGACTTGCTTTACCGTAATTCATGGAATGAAGTGAGGACACTGCATTTCAGCGGTGAACAATCCATGCTGGAAGCATTGAAAACAATACTGGGAAAAATGCACAGAGATGCAGCACCGCCAGCGAGTGTTGAAGTTTTTTGTTATAGCAAGCATTTGTGTGGATTGATTCGCACCCGCATCCAGCAATTGGTTTCAGAGTGTATCGGGTTGCGTCTCTCCAGTAACCGGCAGGATCCTAACCGCTTCAAAGCATTGCGCATTTCTGGTCAAACCTGGGGGCTATTTTTTGAACGGCTCAACGTTTCAGTGCAAAAACTGGAAAATGCGGTGGAATTCTATGGTGCAATTTCAAATACCAAGCTACATGGTCTGCCAGTTAAAATTGATACTAAAGAAAAACATCTGCCCCCTGTCATTGATGGATTTGCCTGTGAAGGGATCATTCAGTTTTTCTTTGAAGATATTGAAGGTAACCAAGGGTTCAATATCTATATTCTGGATGAATCAAACCGGGTAGAAATTTATTTCCATTGTGAAGGAAGTAAAGAAGAATTGGTGCGTGATGTCAGCCGTTTTTATTCTTCATCGCATGACCGTTTTACCTATGGCTCCAGTTTTATCAATTTTAATTTGCCACAGTTCTATCAAATCGTTAAGAAAGGCGAACGTACTCATGTAGCGCCATTTATGGATGGTAAATCGCCGTTAGATAATGAGACAAGGAATATTATTGATCTGGAACTGGATGAGGCGTTCAGGGCAAATAGCGACCCGTTTCATTCTTTGTACCACTATTGAGAATGGGTCATAGTTAGGTCATCGCTGTAGTCAGTAGCTGTAGTCAGTAAAAGTGCCGTATTTTGGATACGGCACAAGATGTCAGTTGTTTAAGTAAGGGGGATAAAAACTTCACTAAAACTGAAATGGCTCGTCACTCTGTTCTGTAATTGCTTGTGCCAGCATGGAAAGAAAATCGTTACCGCTACGGTCGCAAACCCACTTGTTATCCCGGTAATCGAAATGATAACCCCCATTTTTAGTTGCCAGCCAGATTTGGTGAAAAGGCTCCTGGCGATTGATAATGATTTTGCTGCCATTCTCAAAGCTAAGTGTCATTACGCCACCATTGGTTTCACAGTCAATATCGGCATCACCTTCATAGTTATCCAGTTGTTCTTCAAGATAAAGCATCAATTGATCAGCTAATTGATGAAATTCGCTATCGTTCATATTTATTTCCTATTTGCTTTTCAGGGCCTAACTGCGATTATAGAGAGTATTGGCGTATGAATCACAGGCATTAATCATGATGAACAAACAATTCCGTTGGTCACTTGCTATCATAACACTACTCTCTATTGCGGGCTGTGGCTTGAAAGGCCCTCTTTATTTCCCGCCAGCAGAGTCTGTTGCACCTCAAACTTCATTGAATAAGGCGCAGCCGACGGGAAATTTTTCTCAAAATAACCTCTCTAAAAACGATATCATTAAAAACAATACCTCGGCGGATGCTTGATAAGCGTAAGCAGGTGATGGAATTTCACTTGGAGTAGTATATGCAATTCTCCAAAATGCATGGTCTTGGCAATGATTTTATGGTCGTTGATGCAGTGACCCAGAATGTTTATTTTTCGCCGGAATTAATCTGCCGGTTATCAAATAGACATACTGGTGTAGGGTTTGATCAACTGCTGGTTGTTGAAGCGCCCTATGATCCTGACCTAGACTTTCACTATCGTATTTTTAATGCGGATGGCAGTGAAGTTTCTCAATGTGGTAATGGGGCTCGTTGTTTTGCTCGTTTTGTCCGTTTAAGAGGGTTGACGAATAAACGTGAGATTAAGGTTAGTACACGGTCTGGTCATATGACGCTGAGCGTGACATACGATGATCAGGTCTGTGTCAATATGGGCGAGCCGGTCTTTGAACCACAGTCCGTCCCTTTCCGCGCTAACAAAGCAGAAAAAACTTATATTATCAGGGTCATGGATCGTACGGTGCTCTGTGGTGTTGTCTCAATGGGGAATCCTCACTGTGTTATTCAGGTTGAGAATGTGGACACCGCAGAGGTTGAGGTGCTTGGCCCCATTTTAGAACGCCATGAACGTTTTCCTGAGAGAGCGAATATTGGCTTTATGCAGGTCGTGAATCGTAGCCATATCCGATTGCGTGTCTTTGAGCGAGGTGCCGGAGAAACGCGGGCATGTGGTAGTGGCGCTTGTGCCGCTGTTGCTGTTGGTATCCAGCAAAATCTATTAGATAAGCAGGTTCGCGTTGATTTGCCAGGCGGTTCCCTGAATATTCGTTGGGATGGGCCAAGGCAGCCACTTTATATGACCGGGCCGGCAACTCATGTTTATGACGGCACAATTCAGGTGTAATTGATTCATGTGTCATTGATTCCGTGTGGCAGGAGTTATTTTTGAAATATGGGGCATTGGAAAATGGGTAAAGAAAACAAACCATTGCACACCGAAAATGAATTGGATGATCAGATCGTGGTGGATTATCTGCTGAATAACCCCAATTTTTTTATCCGCAATGCTAATGCGGTCGATAGGATAGAGGTTCCTCATCCAGTACGTGAGTGTGTTTCTCTGATGGAATGGCATATGAACCGTCAAAGAAAACGAATCCGCTACCTGGAAGAAGACTTGATACATCTGGTGGAACAGGCAAAACAAAATGAAATATTGTTTAATCGCTTGTTGCAATTGCTTACTGAACTTTCTGCTGTCGAAAGTTTGCAGGATTTTCTTTCCCGTTTAAGCTCATGGTCAAAAACACTGGGTCTGAGCAACTGTTATATCCGGTTGTTTTCTGACAAGTGGTTTCTTGGTGCCCCATTGAATGCGCCGGATTTAGCGATATCCCGCAATGCTTTTGAGCCAATTCGGATCCAACGATTCGGTGACAATAACCATTATCTTGGTATGTTACACGGCCCGGAAATTTTATTGTTGATGCCTCAGGCTCGTCATGTCGGCTCAGTGGCTGTGTCTCTTTTAGGAGGACAAGGAGAGTTGGGCATGGTGATCTTCAATAGCCATGATAAACGACACTATCACGAAGGAATGGGAACTGACCTGTTAGATCAGTTAGTGAAACTGCTGCCAAGGTTATTGTCCCGTTGGATTAAACGAGTATGAACCAGCCAATCGATTTACTCCTTGAGCCAGTAGAAGCCTTTTTGCACCATCTGCGAGTTGAGCGTCGTCTAAGTCTGATGACAATAACCAATTATCGTCGTCATCTCACGGTATTGGCAGAAATGTCACTGGAAATGGGGGTAACAGAGTGGCAATCGCTTGATGCGACTAAAGTCAGAATGTTCGCTACCCGTAGCCGTCGGGTTGGGTTACAGTCTGCCAGCCTTGCACTGCGTCTTTCTTCCTTGCGTAGTTTTCTGGATTGGATGGTGACACAGGAAAAAATAGAAGCTAATCCTGCTAAAATTGTCAGTACACCACGCAAAAAGCACCATTTACCCAAAAACATAGATGTGGACGAAGCTAACCAACTACTCAATATTAACCTGAATGATCCTCTGTCTGTGCGTGACAGAACAATGATGGAAGTCATGTATGGTGTGGGCTTACGCCTATCTGAGCTGGTTGGCCTGGATTGCCAGCATCTGGATTTGAAAAATGGTGACATTTGGGTGCAGGGTAAAGGCAGTAAAGAACGTAAAGTTCCGGTCGGGAGAATTGCATTGCAATGGCTGCAACGTTGGCTGGAAATGCGGGAACTATTTGAACCGGAAGGTAATGCTGTTTTCATTTCCACCCGAAGCGGGAAACGGATCTCAACCCGCAATGTACAAAAACGATTTGAGCAGTGGGGGATTCGGCAGGGGATAAACAATCATATTCATCCCCATAAACTGCGCCATTCGTTTGCTACACATATTCTGGAATCCAGTGGTGATCTCCGGGCTGTGCAAGAATTGTTAGGCCATACAAGTTTATCGTCTACCCAGGTCTACACCCATCTGGATTTTCAACACTTATCCAAAGTTTATGATGTGGCTCACCCTAGAGCAAAAAGAGGGAAATCATAATGCGTTTTTATCGGCCTCTCGCGCCATTTGCTGCGATGACATTCGATCTGGATGATACACTTTACGATAATCATCCAGTCATCGATAAAACCGAAAAAGAAGTATTGTGTTTTATCAGGCAGTACGATGCCAAATTCAGTCATTTTGACAGCGAAGATCTGCATGTATACCGTCAGGCTGTTCTTGAGATGGAACCAGAAATTTACCATGATCTGACAGCATGGCGACGGCATTCCGCAGAACTGATGTTCAGCTACCACGGTTTTAACCGTGAGGCAGCCATACGTGGCGCGGATGAGATTATGTCTTGTTTCACCTATTGGCGTAATCAGATCACCATACCAGAATCGACACATAACACTTTATCGGTGCTGGCAGAAAAGATGCCGCTGGTGGCGATCACCAATGGGAATGTTGAACCTGCTGAATGTGGTCTTGCCCGTTATTTTAAATTTGTTCTCAAAGCAGGAGTGGATGGACGTTCCAAGCCATGTCCAGACATGTATCATCTGGCGGCTAAACAATTGGGGCTGCCAGCAAATCAAATTCTGCATGTTGGTGATAATTTGAAGACCGATGTCGAAGGAGCCCTTTGCAGCGGTATGCAGGCTTGTTGGATGAATGTTGAAAATAAAAATCTGATGCAAGAGCCTGAAGGGCGGCGGGTTCCACATATTGAGATTTCTGACTTGGATTCTTTGATCGCACTGATATAATTTCAAACTGTAATTCTGTATAAAAAAACAGTGACAAAAGTCATTGTTAACAACTGATGGTAATTATGGACGTCTCTTATCTGCTCGAAAGCTTGAATGATAAACAACGTGAAGCTGTTGCTGTACCCCGTACCAATATGCTGGTACTGGCAGGTGCTGGCAGCGGTAAGACTCGCGTATTGGTGCACCGTATCGCCTGGTTACTGTCAGTTGAACATGCCTCACCTTTCTCTGTTATGGCAGTAACATTTACCAATAAAGCAGCAGCAGAGATGCGCCACCGCATTGAAAATCTGATTGGTACTAGTCAGGGGGGCATGTGGATTGGAACATTTCATAGTCTGGCTCATCGTTTACTGCGTGCCCATCATCTTGATGCCAACTTACCGCAGGATTTCCAGATCCTGGACAGTGAAGATCAGCACCGTCTGATTAAACGTATCGTCAAGGCGATGAATCTGGATGACAAACAGTGGCCTGCACGTCAGGGTATGTGGTACATCAACGGCAAAAAAGATGAAGGATTACGCCCTCAGCATATTGAAAGTTACGGCAATCCGGTGGAAGCAACATGGCTGAGAATTTATCAGGCCTATCAGGAAGCTTGTGATCGTGCCGGATTGGTGGATTTTGCTGAGTTATTGTTGCGTGCTCATGAACTGTGGTTGAACAAACCGCAAATATTGCAACATTATCGTGATCGTTTTACTAATATTTTGGTAGATGAGTTTCAGGATACCAACAGCATTCAATATGCTTGGATCCGCTTGTTAGCCGGCGATTCCGGTAAGGTGATGATTGTCGGGGACGATGATCAATCTATTTACGGTTGGCGGGGAGCGCAAGTAGAAAACATTCAGCGTTTCCTCAAAGATTTCCCGGCTGCGAAGACGATTCGTCTGGAACAGAATTACCGTTCCACCAGCAATATCCTTAAGGCAGCTAATGCCCTGATTGCTCATAACAATGACCGGTTGGGCAAAAACTTATGGACAGAAGGCAGCGAAGGAGAACCGATCTCACTTTACTCTGCTTTTAATGAATTGGATGAAGCACGTTATGTTGTTAGCCGCATCAAGCATTGGCTGGACAATGGCGGAGCATTAAAAGAGTGTGCGATCCTGTACCGCAGTAATGCCCAGTCCCGCGTATTGGAAGAAGCCTTGTTGCAGGCTTCCATACCTTACCGTATTTATGGCGGCCAACGCTTCTTTGAACGTCAGGAAATCAAAGACGCTTTATCTTATCTGCGTCTGGTCGCAAACCGTAATGATGATTCTGCCTTTGAACGCGTGGTCAATACACCTACGCGGGGAATTGGAGACAGAACATTAGATGTTGTGCGTCAGATGGCGCGAGATCAACAGAAAACACTGTGGGAAAGCAGTCTGATGCTGATCCAGGAAAAAGTGCTGGCAGGGCGGGCCGCATCTGCCTTACAGCGTTTTATTGAGTTAATTGATGCACTAGAAACTGAAACACAAGAGATGCCACTCCATATACAGACGGATCGGATTATCCGTGATTCTGGCTTGTGGGCGATGTATCAGCAGGAAAAAGGCGAAAAAGCGCAGGCGCGTATCGAAAACCTTGAGGAATTAGTCACGGCGACCCGCCAATTCAGCTATCAGGATGAAGACGAAGATTTGATGCCATTGCAGGCTTTCTTATCTCATGCTGCGCTTGAAGCGGGTGAAGGGCAGGCCGATGCCTATCAGGATTCTGCCCAGTTGATGACTCTGCATGCGGCGAAAGGGTTGGAATTCCCGCAAGTTTTTATTGTCGGTATGGAAGAGGGGATGTTCCCAAGCCAAATGTCCATTGAGGAAGGGGGGCGTTTGGAAGAAGAGCGCCGGCTGGCTTATGTGGGGGTGACAAGGGCGATGGAAAAACTGACCCTGACCTATGCCGAAAGTCGTCGCCTGTATGGGAAAGAAGTGTATCATCGCCCGTCTCGTTTTATCGGGGAGTTACCGGAAGAATGTGTCACTGAGGTGCGTCTGCGGGCAACAGTGTCCCGTCCGGTGAATCATAAACGACTGGGAACACCGATCAGCACTAATGATAGCGGTTATGCCCTGGGACAACGTGTCCGCCATCCTAAATTTGGTGAGGGGACAATTATCAATATTGAAGGCAGTGGGGAACATTGCCGTTTGCAAATCGCGTTTCAGGGTGAAGGCATCAAGTGGCTGGTGGCTGCTTATGCCAGGCTTGAAACCGGCCAATAATAATCCGGTCGAATGTTGACAGGCTTTTTCTTCTAAGCGTAACATTCGCGCCTTACGATAAACGTAGGGAGTATAAGGAGACTTATGGTACATGCTGAACGCATTTAAATTAGAGAATAATCGCCTGCTCCGTCTCGAACTTGAAGAAGGTGATAAGTTATCCGACTCTATGTGGGTAGATTTGGTTGGACTGGGAGATAATGATCGGCTCCGAGTCCAGAACGAATTAGGACAAGCTCTGGCGACCCGCACTGAATTGGATGATATCGAGGCTTCGGCCCGTTTTTTTGAAGATGAAGACGGTATGCACGTCCACTCATTCTTCTATTTTGAAGACGCTGAAGACCATGCTGGCAACTCGACAGTCGCTTTTACCATTCGTGACGGTCGTCTCTACACACTGCGAGAGCGTGAACTCCCTGCATTTCGATTATACCGAATGCGCGCCCGTAACCAGACGATGGTTGACGGAAATGCCTATGAGCTGCTGATGGATTTGTTCGAAACCAAGATCGAACAGTTGGCAGATGTGATTGAAAATATCTATAGCGTACTGGAATCCCTGAGCCGGGTGATTATGAACGGTAAACAAGGGGATGAATTCGATTCCGCTCTATCGAATCTTGCTGAGCAGGAAGATATTGGCTGGAAAGTGCGCCTTTGTTTAATGGATAGCCAGCGCGCCCTGAACTTTCTTGTGCGCCGTGCCCGTTTGCCTGCCAACCAGTTAGAACAGGCACGTGAGATCCTGCGGGATATCGAATCCTTGTTGCCACATAACGAATCCTTATTCCAGAAAGTTAACTTCCTGATGCAGGCGGCGATGGGTTTTATCAACATCGAACAGAGCCGGATTATCAAAATCTTCTCCGTTGTTTCCGTGGTATTTCTGCCGCCAACGCTGGTGGCTTCCAGCTATGGAATGAACTTCAAATTTATGCCGGAGCTGAATTGGACATTCGGCTACCCTGCGGCCATTGGGTTGATGATTGCCGCAGGATTGGCACCTTACCTTTACTTTAAGCGAAAAAACTGGCTGTAATCATTCCGATCTCCATGCTTTATAGCCGCTTTGCTGGCTATTTCTAAAGACCCTCCAGTTACATAGTCAGCTATATTTCTGGGGGCTGTCTCTCGTTATACTACAACCTGAAAAAGTATATTCTCGTACTCGCATTTGTTCGTATATTGACCTGCTTTGATTGTTAACATATGCTATGCATATGTTTTCCAGTGTAGGAGATCTCATATGAGAACTGTGGCTGTTTTTAAAAATGGTAATAATCGTGCTATCCGTTTACCTAAAGATCTGGATTTTGAGGGCGTTAATGAATTGGAGATTATCCGAGAAGGAGAGACCATTATATTACGCCCAGTAAAACCTAGCTGGCATTCATTTTTATCAGAGGATAAGGCGGACGAAGATTTTCTATCTGAACGACCGGATATTATTGAGGAAGGACGTTTTACGTTATGAAAAAGCTTTACATGTTGGATACTAACATTTGTTCATTCATTATGCGTGAGCAGCCTATTGCGGTGATAAACCAATTACAGAAATGTGTAATGAATAACTATCCAATTGTGGTATCTGCTATTACTTATTCGGAAATACGTTTCGGGGCAATTGGGAAAAAAGCTTCTCCGAAACATGGTGTATTAGTGGACGAATTTTGTAAACGTTTGGATGGGATCTTACCGTGGGATAAATCTGCGGTGGACGCAACAACAAAAGTAAAAGTTGCTTTGACTTCTGCGGGCACATCAATCGGACATAATGATACCGCCATTGCAGGGCACGCCCTGTCTGTGGGAGCTATATTAGTCACAAATAATACCCGTGAATTTTCGCGTGTAATTGGATTGCCATTAGAAGATTGGACTGAAATATATCAATAAAATTGTGGATAAATTAATCAAAAAACTGACCCGAATTTTCGATAAGGTATTGGGTCAGTTCTAAAATGATTGAAGATAATGGACTACTTCCGCAAACGACGTTGCGTATAAAGCGCATCCAGCGTAAATAGAATCAATGCAGCCCAGATAAAACCAAAAGTGATCAAACGATCTGGCCCAATCTTCTCACCATAAACCAGTGTTGCTAACAAGAACATTATGGTTGGACCAAGATACTGAAAGAATCCTAGCGTGGACAAACGTAGATGTGCCGCCGCTGCGGTAAAAAGCAACAGTGGCACCGTCGTAATAATACCGGCGGCAATCAGCATCAGATTCAAGGAATAGGTATTATCCAACATATTGCTGGTCGGGCTGTCGGTGAAGAACAGCAGGTAACTCAGCGCGACAGGAAATACCCAGACTGTCTCAATTAACATGCCTGTTTGTGCATCCACCCCTAGCTTTTTGCGGATCAAACTGTAGACGGCAAATGTTGTCGCTAAGTACAGGCCAATCACAGGTACAGAGCCAAACTGCACGACTTGAATGAGTACGCCTGTAAAGGCTAAAGCCACGGCAACCCACTGCATACGCCGGAACCGCTCACCGAGGAATAGCATACCAAGTAACACACTCACTAAAGGGTTAATGAAATACCCCAGACTTGCTTCAATGAGATGGTTATTATTGACGGCCCAGATATAAGTCAGCCAGTTACTGGTAATTGTGAAGGCAGTAAAACCTAACAGTAGCAAGATCTTGGGTTGACGGACAACGACCCAGGCCTGACGCCAGTGACGAGTTACTGTTAACATCAGCACCATAAAAAATACAGACCATATAACACGGTGCGATACGATTTCATCGGGGGGAACATATTGTATGCTTTTGAAGTAGATAGGAGCTAACCCCCAAATCAGGTAGGCACCTAAGGCATACAGGATACCTTTGGCTGTCTGTGGTTTGTTCATAATATCCTTGAATGTTCAGAGAGTGTTCAGAAAAAATGAGAAGAGCTTGTTAGATGTTAGCCCATAGAGCCATACAATGTGTCACTGGGTTAAGTAATTTACAAGAAATTAATGGCGTAAATAAGAAAGAAAAACTTTCCGCCTGTATTGTTGGTTTTATATGCTATATCAGTGTTTGTTTTTAAAATAATATCCTGCATTTAGCCTGGTGATGTGTTTATTACATAAATAATTTGGACGTCAGATAGGATATAAAAATGTTCTAAGCTGGTAAGTGAAGTTTACACATTTACATCATCAAATTATCTGAATCCCATCATCGTTCTAATTGGTAATTCAGATTTATCAGGGCAATCCAGTCCTCGTATTTTGACCGCAAGATCGTTATTTCTCAACTCATTACATAGTTGTGCAATGTCTTTCGGAGTCCAATAAATGTTTTTTCCATATCCTATTCTCTGAATTGGGTTTAATAAACTTTCCACACCACCTGCTTTTAATATTCTGGCAACTATTGTGGCGCAATTTTTACTGAAAGTACTATAACTATGGCTCACATGATAGTTGCCATATGTTTTTCCAATATAGATTTCATCCTTTTTTTTCTGCATTTTTTCAATATCTAAGTTGATAAGCAAATATTCCAGATGGGGTTGTAAGATAAAATCTGTCTGAATTTTACCGAAGGTTCCTGCAAATGATAAACCTCCTCGAGGCATGTCGGGGTCAGAATAGAAACTGACATAATTATTATCTGTTGGAGATGGTGGATGCTGTATGGATGTTGAAGGGCTTCTTTCATGTCTTGAAAAAATGGAAGAAGCTGAACGTCTCCTTTCATTTGGAGGTAAGGGGCTTGCTGGTGTGGAATTGGTCGGTGTTGAGGGTTCCGTAACCCCAATTGGCCAGGGGCATTTTGGCATTCCACCGATATAAACAGAGGCATGCCCTGCAACAAAACTGTGGCAGGGATACCAAATATAGACAACGGCAGAGACAGGGGTTCCTGCGAGTATTTTTTGTTCTGCTTTGGTTCTTGGGGTCATGGTTGGTTCTCTGGCTGGTTTATTGATTAATGATTCAATTAATAACTTTATAAGACAATTTGTTGCGACTTTTTGGTATTGCCGAAATTGGTGGTTGTTAAGATGAGCTCGGTGTAATGACTGATACAGTACAGTTTGTTTATTAAGTAAAGGTATCATATACCCAGAGTGGTGGTATGTTAATAGGTGATTGGGGGAACTACCACAGATGAGATACGTGCCGCAAAATAACAAGATCAGTGCCCCACCTGCAATCCACCTTAAAGGCCAGTGGCTTAAGGCGGCAGAGTTCGATAAAGGTTGCACGCTGACAGTCAAGATTATGGACGGCTGCTTGGTGCTGATCCCTGACAGCGACGACACTCGCAACATCAAGCAACAGTACCAGCGCCAGCAAGACCAGCTCAGTGATATTAAATTGAGAGTGCGGGAGATTATCAGGCAGGATAATGATAAAAAGCCGAAATAATTTATATCTCGGCTCAGATATACTCGAATAACATAATTATTTCTTTGCAATAAAATAAGAAAAAGCGTTATTAGTCAGATAATTTTCATTTTTACCGTTGTACTTCTCTGCTGCATCTGGCCAAGCAAAAAATTTAGTCTCTGATTTATTTGCTACTTTACCAGTCTCTCGATCAATTAAATAAACTTTTTGTGCACCTTTTTTAAATATTTTCCAGACTGTTTTTACAAATAAATCGGTTTCTGGATCCTGGATAGGGTCGTATGATGCAGACAGAGTTCCATTTCTTAAGCAGTTAGTTGCATAATTAGCTGTCTTAGAGCGTAAAAACTGAATTAATCCTTTCCCAACCCACCCACCAATATAACCCATCCCTGATGGATGTGGTGTAATATACTGATTTTTATACATTTCAACACTAAGAATTTTAGTATTTATAATGCTAAAATTTGATTTATCTATTGTTTCACCAAACTTTAATATATCAGAAATAGGCAACGTATTATCATCCCATACATATTGCTCTATAAATTTTATTGAATCTATTTTATTTTTCAAGGCAATAGAAAATTGCTCCTCGTCAGTTGAGGTCATAAACAATTCTATTCCCGGTGTTTTATTAGACATGTCATATTTACCTTATTGTAACCTGACCAGGAAACATCGCTTGTACAGGCTTCCCGCATTTCGGACACGGTACTGATATTCTAAGACTCCCTGGTGGAGGTGTATTTTCCTTACGAACAGTAATCACGATTGCGCTTGGATCTTGATGAGTAATACGCACCGCATTATTCCACTCACGTTGAGACATTCCCTGTATATTTCCCGTGTCTACCGTTTGAACATAAATAGTACGCTGATTAGCATCCACAAATGTCATATCTGTATATGATCCTCCCTTACGACCTGTATTACCAGAAAGGGGTTTTAAATACGTTTCTCTTAATTCTCTAACCGGGTTAGAGTTTTTTTCGCGTCCGCCTTGCATATGCTGAATACCAGGATTTTCAGTCAATATTTGATCTCTAATCTTCTCCATATGAGTTCTTGTTGCAGCATTACCACGACGACTCAATCCTAATGGATCAATATGCTTAAGAGGATTTGGTGCATATTGGTAGAGATTTAATCCGCCTATTAATCCTATGGGATCCGGCGTCAAATAACATCCCGCTACCGCCGAGTAATACCTGAACCGATTGTAGACCAGCCCGCTCTCTTCATCCAGCCACTGGCCGGCGAATTTTAGTCCTGGATCAAATTGTGAATTTTCTCCCGCTACTCCAAGGCGCATTCCATACAAAGAATGCACAGGTTGGCGCCAGACTCGATGCCCTTGCGAATCAAACAATGCCAGTGGCTCCCCCGTTGGGGCACAGACTGCATAGTGAGTCTGGATTTCACCTGCAATCAATTCATCACGGTTTTCTGGATCAGGCGTGAAAAACTGAACCTGCTGCGCCAGTAACTGCCAGCCGTCGAACACCAGATGGCGGATGCAGTGCAGGCGGTTGTGCCGATACTCGCGGATTTCCGCCGGCACATCGCCATCCCACAAATATGTTGTGCGCATTCCGGCTTGCTGGCAAATTTTCTCAGTACGCCGCCCAAAGGCATCATAGCGATAGTCCCATTGCTGACCACCCGGTGTTAGTACGCCAATTAACTGATTTTGGCTGTTCCAGCGGAATTTGGTGAGCTGCGGGCGATGGCCTTCTTGCCATAACTGCATCGCCGTCATTCGGCCAGCATCGTCATATTCAAATAGATGCTGACCCAAGTGTCTCAATCGATGTCCTTTTTGATAAAGCCGTTCTCCGTCAATGTCATTGATGCCGTCGAAACGGCGGGATGGATAACCGCAGGAGTCATATTGATAATGTTCCCGCAGCCGATCACCATCACTGACTGAGGTCACTTGTCCATTACCATTGACTACATAACGTAGCCACTGCCGTTCATCATTCGCCGCTACTAAATTAAGTGCATCGTCATAACGATATTCACGATCTAATCCTGCTAATGTCGGTTGCGGGAGATCCGCCACTTCATGGGCGGCAAAAAACTCAGTATTACGTCCGGCACGCTGGGAAGTGAGCAGCCCCATTAACGAGTGCTCCTGACGCAGGATAAAGCCCTTATCAGACTGGCGATGCCATTCGTTACCATCCTTATCCCGCTCGAAGGTCAGAGAATGATCACCATTGATTGCCAGTAAATTCAGTTCTCCAACCTTATTAACAGCGGTTTTTGCCTGCCAGAGTCGGCCGTCGTGTGTATGAAGCTGCCTTTCTGTTGTGGTGTTATCAGGATATTCGCGGCGAATTTCCCCGTGTGGTTGGGTTTCCCGGATAATACGGCCTTGCTCATCGTATTCGAATGTTAAAGGAGTAGTGTCAGGCGCGGTGATTTCCAGCAGACGTCCGATGAGGTCATAGCTGTAGTTGGTGGTTCCTTCCGGTGTATGTACGGCTGTCAGTCGTTGTGCGGCATCGTATTCGTAGCGAGTGATATTGCCTGGTGCATCACGCTTTTCAATGCAGTTTCCGTTAAGGTCATAAGCGTAATGCCATTGGGTATCCGCATAGTCGGTTTCAGTAATCACCTGCCCGTCTGCATCCAGTGTATAGCGGTAGCTTTCCCCTTGTGGCGTGATCACTTCCAACAATTGCAGACTGTCAGAGTCATAACGGTACTGCCAGCGGTTTCCTTCTCCATCCACACGTGCGAGAGGTAAATCAAATGGCCCGTATTCAATCTGCCATTTTACGCCATGAGCATCTGTCCATTCGGTCAGATTGCCGTGACGATCATGGCGGAAACGCTCAATACTGTTATTGGGTCGGTCACTTAAAGAAATGCGGTGATGACGATCATAATCCCAACGCCAAAGGGCACCACCGCTAGTCGTCATTCGGCGCAGACGATCCTGGCTGTCATAACCCAGTTGCAGACTGCGGTTTTCTTCATCAAACAACTTAGTCAGGCGTTGATGACGGTCATACTCCCAACTGCGCTTATTGCCATCACTGTCTTCTACGGCGGTGATCAAGCCAAACTCGTTACGGGTCAGAGTGGTCTTATGCCCATCTGGTGCGATAAAACATTCAGGATTACCTTTATTGTCGAATTGTTGCCACCAAACTCGTCCGAGTGGGTCTGTCATGCTGATAAGGCGATCGGCATCATCATAGTGATAACGCCATGTTGCCCCGATGGCATTAGTAAAAGCGGTCACTAATCCGGTATCTGCGAGGTAATCAAGGGTAATAATTTCGCCTTTTGGTAAAATCTGGCGGCGCAAATTTCCCCATTCATCGTATTCATAGCGCGTGACACTACCGCATGGTGTTTCCACCTGCGTGACTTGTTGCTCATCATTGTAATGCCAGGTCGTCGTATGGCCTTGTGGCGTGGTTGAATGGGTGATGCCTGGTTCATAGGAGAGATGAACCGGATAGAAACCCCCAGATCCGACGCTATAAATACAGCGCCCCTGCTCATCATAAACGTAATCCACCGCAGTTTGATCATGATCAGACCACTGGCTTATTAAGCCTTGTTCGTTGTATTCATAAAACAGGTGATAGGTTTGTGTACTGTCTGCATCAGCCAGCCAGTCGTTATCGTGATAACCGTAACGCGCCAGCATTTCATTCAGGCCATTATCGGTACGACGGATCTCTTCCAGTAATCCATTTGCGCGGTATAGCAACACTAATTCTGGGCCATCGCTATGGGTAACCTTAACCAGTTGCTGCTGTTCACTGTAATGAAACTGGATGGTGTTATCGTTATTGTCGCGGTATTCGGTCAGCCACAAACGTTGGGTGCTCTCTTTGTCTGGGTCAGCCTCCGTGGTTGTAGGGAAGACCGTTGTAGGAAAGACAGTCGCGGGGAAGGTAAAATATTTACTGATTAAACTGTCGCGATCACTCAGGATAAGGCCTTGCTTATACCGGCTCAGTCTGAAATTGGGGTGTTCAGGGTTGATGCTGTGATCGTAACTGGCTGGCAGGGCGAAAAAGAGTGAGGCACCTTCGGTTGTCAGAATTTCTATTCGATCCCCTGTAACAAGGACACATTCGGAGAAGTTATCCAGCCAGTTTTCCCCTAGCAATCCGCGATGACCGGGTGACCAACTACGGATAAATTGCAGTGGTATCGTCTGCCCTAACTCGATATCGATACGCTGATCAAACAGAGCGCCGGTGGTAACGTCTATCGGGTCTCCCGTAAAGAATCTTTTGACACTTTCCGTATAACGCTTCAGGCCTTTATTATGTTTGAAAGCGTGTTTGGCACAACTGATGGTTTTGAGTGTGACGATTTCTTTGATTTTTCCGGGGACATTTTTGATTTTTTTAGCGGCCATTTCGGCACCTTTTTTAGCTCCGTTGATAGCAGCTTTCCGGCCTGCTTTGGTAGTTAGTTTTGCAATGCCTTTTACGGCTCCTCGTGATGGCGGGACGAGAAACTCCACGGCAACGAGCAATGCCCGCTGCCAGGCTGAAAACTCTTCCTGTATCTCAAGATAGGTTTCTTGACCTGAGCCGATAAAGACTTTGCTGGCACCGCCTTTGATAGTTGAGCCACACTCCAGTTTATCCTTAATCCGCGCGGCGGGCTTTTCGTTGATAAAGACGCTTTCACTGCCCTGAGCGATGCGTGGCGCGGGATGATTTTTGCAAGCTGCTGTGTCTAACTCCACCCGCGCGGCGGGCTTGCCTTCGATAAAGACATTAGGTGAACCCGTGGCGATCACACCGGCTGGCGGGTTACAACTATCAATGGCGTCCGTAACCGCTGAGCTGGCTTTACTTATCACATCACCTAGCGCCATAGTCCACATCGTGCCGACAGCCATAATTGCAAATGTAGCCAGCCCCCCGGTTGCACCTATCAGAAGTGCAGCCGCGCCAAATACTGCTGCACCGAGCAATGCACCTACAACCGCCCCCGCAAGTGCCCCTAAAAAACTTTTATGCTGAATGGGGTCTCCTTTACGTGCCGCCGCCGGGCCTGGCTCTCGTGCTGCCGGTTGGGGCTGTTGGCTTGCATGAGTTGCGCCCACTCTTGCAGTACGAAGGACAATTTCATCCATTAATCCCATAACTGACCTCCTGTCATGTCGCCTGAAAACTACTGACGATTGCCAGCAGAGCGTTACGCTGCCCTTCCTCAAACGGCTGTGGAGAAGTCAGGTTAAAAGCCAACAGCAAATTCCCCCATATTTGCAGCACAACAGTCTGGTGCATCTCACCTTCCGGGCTTTGCCATTGGTAGTCCAGCCGCCAGGCGGGTGCACCGCTCAGTTTCATCTCCAGCCTTTGGTGCTCTTTATAACCGGGGAGATGGGTTTCAAACTGAGTTAATGTTTGGGCGTAGTAGGCGGTATGGTCGGAACCCATCGGTACGGGTGTACGGTTAATCACCAAATTAACGCCACTGTCATCCGGCAGGACAAATACCTGCATCGATTCATCACGCCAGTCAGATGGAATAGTTAAGGTTCCTTCATTCATTTGATAGGGTTGTTTATTCATGGGTGTCTTCCTTTATCACTCTTTTTTGGTCTATGTAGCTATCGTGTTCCACGTGTGTTTTGATTGGCTCGGCTAGTTCAGTTGAACCTGTTCCTTGCCGTTGATGATGATATTTCTGCCGGAAATATGGATATTGCCCTCTTTGTCCAGTGTGATACTGGCACCGCCTACGCTGATTTGGATGCCACCGTTGACAGACTGGATAGCAATGTCTTCTTTGGCGCTGAGCTTACTTTTTTTCTCCACTGTAACTTGCCGATTACCGTGAATAGTACTGGTCTCCTCGCCGGTCACTTCTTTGATGCGATCTTTACGGACGGATATCACCTGATTGTTGCCGATGTTTTCGGTGTGGTCGTGCATCACCTGTGTGGTACGGTCTTTGAGGACAGTGGTGTTCATATCATTCAGAACGGTGGTATTCATATCTTTCTGGGCATGAAGAGCGAGTTGTTCACTGCCTTTCGCATCCTCAAACAACATTTGGTTATAGCCTTCTCCCTTATGGGTTTTGGAACGAAACGCCATTTGGGTTTTGCTGCCCGGCAAGCCGCCGGGAGGAATGTTGCTGGCGTGATAGGTTCTGCCGATAACGATGGGTTGATCTGGATCGCCATGTAAGAAGTCAACTACAACCTCTTGGCCGACACGGGGAATAGCGAGCATTCCCCAGCCTTGTCCCGCCCACGGATGAGTAACCCGTATCCAGCAAGAGCTTTGATCGTCACTGCGGCCATAGCGATCCCACGGAAACTGGAGTCGAACACGACCATATTGGTCACAAAAAATTTCTTCTCCGGCAGGGCCGACGACTTTGGCAATTTGTGGCCCATCAACGATCGGTTTAGGCAATGGAGAAGGACGCCAGGTCTGGGTTTGGCGAATAAAGCTAAATTGGCTGTTTAGTGTCGTACCGCTGCCACTGATTTCCTGTTCTAACGCTTGTGGTTGATAACCCGTATGGCTGGCGGAAATCACCTGCCACGGTTGATTCCACTCTTCACGCGGATGGTTGGTCAGGGTGAATAGCCGCCCCGGTTGGATGGCGATGGCATAACCGTTGCCATGTCCTGTCAGCGCATCATTACGTAGTGCTTCGAGCCGGTAGCGGGTAAAAGCAGTACCATGTTGTTCATCTTTGAAACGTCCGGGATAATCGTAATGCTCGTAATAGAGCTTTTGGAGATTGTCCTCTTTCATTTGCTGGCTGAATTCTGCTGCCCAGGCCGGATTCTTAAAAGTGTAATCCTTAAGTTGTACCTGTGCCGGCCGGACCTGTGCGCGGTTAGTGATGTGACTAACAGAAACATCACCTGTAGGACTTTGTTCACTGGGTTGGTAAGGAAGTTCGATACCCAACGGTACTGAACCAGCATCATCGGCAAAGACCAGCGTATTACGCCCGTTGCCACACTCAAAAAAATAAAAAATGCCTTCTTCTGCGGTCAAACGCTGGATGAAAGTGAAGTCACTTTCCTGATATTGCACACAAAATTCACGTTCTGGGTGTGGCTGGCGCAAACTAAATACCACGTCACGAATGCCGTGTTCCTTTAAAATAGTGGTGATAATGGTAACGATATCCCGCTGTTGGAAGATGCGTGAATTTTGGCGTAGTGTTGTACGCCACAAGTCAGGACGGATAGTCATCTGGTAGGTGGTTTGATGTAGTCCGGTATTCCCTTGTTCAAAGCTGGATACCATACCACTGATGCTTCGTTGTTCGGTTTCTCCCTGCAAAATCGTGAGTGTGGCAGTGTGATCGAGCACAGTAGAAAAATCGATAGAGGGATTAGCACTTGCCAACCCAATATCAAGTTGAAAAGGCTGTGAAAAACCTTCTGTCAGTGCGAAATCAGTGACAACAAAAGTTTGGGGCGGCAGGCTGCCTGCTGTCAGAGTAAATAAAAGTCCGCCGGATGAATGACCGCCAGTTTTACGGCTATTCTGAGAAATAATGCTCTTTTTCAGTGACATAATTATTCGTCCTTATTTAATGTCGCTATTAGTGCGATATTTGGGTAGCTGTTATCCTTAATTTCTCTTTTAACCAACGATTCGCCGGGAATATTTAATGTGGGAATATTAAGGGCGATCAGGAATGGTATTGTTTAAATTTTTTTCGCTCAGATAATAATCGACAAGATATAATAGGTTTTTATTTAGTATAAAAAACAGTCATTATAATGTGATTGTAATCACTCAATAATTTATATAAATCAAATGATTAAAAACAGAACATGGGGTTGAAAATCAAGATGCTTATCTGTGGGTAGCGAATGAAACGAGTATCTAAATAAAATAATCATTTACTTCAGTTAGCTATTTTCACAAGATGGAAGTACGCGTAAAAGATATATTAAAATAACAGAAATAAAAGTACAGCGACCCCCATTTCAATGGAAATACTTCCCCCAAAATAATAAATAGTCTTATTTTAAAATGAGTTAACAATAAATAAAAAACCTATCCAATTAATTACCTTAGCTTTTCTCAATTGGTCATTAATCATGATATCCATCAATCAAAAATAATTATTTTAGTAGTTATCAGATTCACTGTTCTTCCATAGATTTATTACTTTTCTATATGTAATAGTGGCTATCAATACATTGTAAAAATAACATCCATTTCATCTGTTTGATTGGTATAGCAATAATAAATATTTTATTTTTATAATCGTCAGCCAAAGAGGATACAATATGTTACGTAAAACAGGTTTTTTCTTTGATGAAAGCTGTTTCTGGCACACTACCGGATTACAACATGTCGTAACGCTTCCAGTTGGCGGATGGGTACAACCACCATCCGGACCAGGTCATGCCGAATCACCAGAAACTAAGCGCAGAATGAAAAATTTAATGGATGTTTCTGGCTTAAGCCACTCATTACAACTGTTAGGGGCTGATCCTATTGATGAAACAACCTTAAGGCTTATCCATCCAGAAGCGTATTTACAGAATTTTAAGTCGCTGAGCGACTATGGTACAGGTATGCTTGGTTCTGAAGCCTCTGTAGGACCAGGCAGTTATGAAATCGCCAAATTATCTGCCGGATTAGCCTGTGCGGCAGTGGAAGCCGTCCTGCACGGTGAACTGGACAACGCTTATAGTCTGTCCCGCCCGCCCGGACACCATTGTCTACCAGATAAAGCCATGGGATTTTGTTACCTTGCCAATATCTCCCTTGCCATTGAGCGGGCCAAAAAGCAGTTTGGGCTTGGCCGGGTCGCAGTCGTTGACTGGGATGTTCATCACGGTAACGGAACACAACATATCTTTTGGGAACGTGCTGATGTTTTGACAATTTCATTGCATCAGGATGGTTGTTACCCCGAAGGGTACAGTGGTGAAGATGATATCGGGGCAGGTAAAGGAGAAGGCTTCAATATCAATATTCCACTCATGGCAGGAGCCGGGCACAATAGTTACATGTATGCTATGGATCAAATCGTTCTTCCCGCATTACAGCATTATCAACCCGAATTGATTATTGTCGCCTGTGGATATGATGCCAACTCCTTCGATCCACTTGCCAGAATGCAGCTCCATAGTGAGAGTTTCCGGGAAATGACGCGTAAAATACAGCAGGCAGCAGATGCATTATGCGATGGAAAACTGGTTGTCGTACATGAAGGTGGTTATTCCGAACTCTATGTGCCGTTCTGTGGCTTGGCCGTACTGGAAGAATTGAGCGGTGTCCGCACTAAAGTTCAGGATCCTTTACTGAATATGATTAAGGCTCAACAACCGAGAGAGCATTTTGATACATTCCAGCGCCAGGAAATTGATGAACTGAAGCAAAGATTTAACCTGTAACTGAAATTATGCCCGATACACAATATATCGGGCATACAATAGATTGGCATTATCCGCCGACAGCAATACGTTTCATATCTGTCATATAACCACGTAAAGTCCGGCCTACAACCTCAATTGGGTGGTTACGAATAGCGTCATTAACATCGCGTAATTGGGCATTATCGATACCTTTATCGACAGCGGCCTTGCCTAAATCCCCGGTCTGTAGGGTTGGCATGAATTTTTCCTGCAATAATGGCACCGCAACATAAGAGAACAAGTAGTTACCATATTCTGCCGTATCAGAAATCACTACGTTCATTTCATAGAGACGCTTCCGGGCAATGGTATTCGCAATTAATGGCAGTTCATGTAGTGATTCATAATAAGCGGACTCTTCAATAATGCCTGAATCGACCATTGTGTCAAATGCCAGTTCTACCCCGGCTTTAACCATAGCAACCATCAGGACGCCATGATCAAAGTATTCTTGCTCGCTAATATGACCGTTGTAATCAGGATAGTTCTCGAATGGCGTTTGACCTGTTTCTGCACGCCAGGTCAGCAGATCTTTGTCATCATTCGCCCAGTCAGTCATCATAGTGGAAGAGAATTTACCAGAAATAATGTCATCCATATGTTTTTGGAACAGTGGAGTTAAAATGGTTTTCAACTGTTCAGAAAGGGCATAAGCACGCAGTTTTGCTGGATTAGAGAGCCTGTCCATCATCAAGGTAATGCCACCTTGTTTCAGGGCTTCTGTGATAGTTTCCCAACCAAACTGGATCAATTTACCCGCATAACCCGGATCTGCGCCATCAGCCACCAGCTTGTCATAACACAACAGGGAACCTGCCTGTAACATCCCACACAGAATCGTTTGCTCACCCATCAAATCAGATTTCACTTCTGCCACAAAAGAGGATTCCAGAACTCCTGCACGATGACCTCCAGTTGCGGCTGCCCATGCTTTCGCAATTGCCATGCCTTCGCCTTTTGCATCGTTTTCCGGATGGATAGCAATCAGAGTTGGAACACCAAAGCCACGCTTATATTCTTCACGCACTTCCGTTCCTGGGCACTTCGGAGCAACCATCACAACCGTGATGTCTTTACGGATCTGTTCCCCCACTTCGACAATATTAAAACCATGAGAATACCCCAAAGCCGCACCGGCTTTCATTAACGGCTGAACGGCCTGTACAACCGCAGAGTGCTGTTTGTCTGGGGTCAGGTTAATGACCAAATCAGCTTGTGGGATCAATTCCTCATATGTGCCAACGTTGAAACCATTTTCAGTTGCCTTACGCCATGATGCACGTTTCTCTGTAATGGCTTCTTTACGCAGAGCATACGCAATATCCAGGCCAGAATCACGCATATTCAGCCCCTGATTCAACCCTTGAGCACCACAGCCGACAATCACCACTTTCTTGCCTTTTAAATACCCTGCCTCGTCAGCAAATTCTTCCCGTGTCATAAAACGACATTTGCCTAACTGCGCCAATTTCTGGCGTAAGTTCAATGTATCAAAATAATTAGCCATGGTGACTCCGATATAATGAGGTGTGATGTTATTTGCATAAAGTCAATATATGACATGAAATCCATTGCTTAAATTGATATATTGACAACACTATATTGCAATTTATGCAACATGTCTTTTTTGTAACAATCTTCCACCATACGACGAATATATAGCGAAAAAACCCAGAAAAAGGCAAAAGAACGATGGACTTACGTGATCTAAAACTGTTTTTGCATCTTACAGAAAGTTGTCATTTTGGTCGTACAGCCAAAGCTATGCATGTCAGTCCATCCACGCTTTCACGCCAAGTTCAGCGTATTGAAGAACAATTGGGGCACTCACTATTTCTGCGAGATAATCGGACAGTAAAACTGACCTTCGCAGGCGAGCAGTTAAAGCAATTTGCCCAACAAACTCTGCTGCAATATCAGCAATTACTCCATTCACTGAATCACCAAAGCCCATCTTTAACGGGAGAATTACGCCTTTTCTGTTCGGTCACTGCCGCTTATAGCCATCTGCCACAAGTTCTGGATAAATTTCGGGCCGAACATCCTTTGGTGGAAATTAAACTGACAACGGGGGATGCCGCAGACGCTGTTTATAAGGTGCAATCTGAAGAAGCAGATTTGGGCATTGCAGGTAAACCAGAAAAACTGCCTGATAATGTCCGCTTTACCAAGATTGGTGAAATTCCGCTAGTACTGATCGCACCTTCTTTGCCTTGTGCAGTACGAACGTTTGCTACACAAGAGCAACCAGACTGGAATGCAATCCCATTTATTTTGCCGGAACACGGCCCTTCCCGTAAGCGTATTGAGCTTTGGTTCCGCCGGCACAAAATTAACCATCCACAGATTTATGCTACAGTTTCTGGTCATGAAGCGATTGTTTCTATGGTTGCTTTAGGTTGTGGTATTGCGTTAATCCCTGCGGTTGTCGTTGAAAATAGCCCGGAGCCGGTACGCAACCGTATATTATTGTTGGAAAATATTTCGTTGGTGGAACCATTCGAATTAGGGGTTTGTGCTCTTGGCAAGCGGCTACATGAACCACTGATAAAGGCATTTTGGGGATTATTATCTTATGAAATAACGTGATCCCATGAAAAAAATAGCACTCTAAAAGGTGCTATTTCTCATAATATTAACTGTTTCTATTTCAACAACAGATTAAACGAAGGATTATCAGTCTCATCATGGTATTCATAACCCAACTCATCTAAATGGCGATCAAAACAGATTTCCGAACCTGACAATTCAAAAGCGGCCAGTACACGTCCGTAATCTGTGCCATGACTACGGTAATGAAATAGTGTGATATTCCAGTGTGCTCCTAATGTTTGCAAAAATTTCAACAATGCTCCCGGTGATTCGGGAAAAGCAAAGCTAAATAACCGCTCCTGCAATAGTCTGGGTGGTCTTCCACCGATCATATAACGAACATGCAGTTTCGCCATTTCATCATCAGTAAAATCAGATACCTGATATCCCGCAGTTTTTAGTTCTTCAATGATTTCAATACGTTCAGCATTTCCACGTCCCAATCGTATCCCAACAAAAATACAGGCTTTATCTGGGGCGGTAGCATCTGAATAACGGTAACTGAATTCTGTCACAAAGCGGGCACCCAGTATCTGGCAGAAATTCAGGAAACTGCCTTTTTGCTCAGGAATAGTTACCGCCAGCAAAGCTTCACGCTGCTCCCCTAGCTCACAACGTTCGGAGACATAACGTAAACCATGAAAATTCACATTAGCGCCAGAAAGAATATGTGCGAGTCGCTCCCCCTTAATCTGGTGCTGCTGGACATATTTCTTCAACCCCGCCAGCGCCAAAGCTCCGGAAGGCTCTGCAATCGCTCTGACATCTTCGAAAATATCTTTCATGGCTGCACAAATGGCATCACTATCTACCGTAATCACATCATCAACATATTGCTGACATAAACGGAATGTTTCATTACCAATACGTTTAACGGCAACACCTTCCGCAAATAACCCGACTCTCGATAAATCAACGGGATGTCCAGCATCCAGCGCGGCTTTCAAACAGGCAGAATCCTCAGCCTCCACACCAATAACTTTCATTTCTGGTACGAGTTGTTTGATGAGCACTGCAATACCAGCAATCAATCCACCCCCACCAACAGGAACAAAAATGCGATCAAGATGAACATCTTGCTGTAAAAGCTCCATCGCCAAAGTTGCCTGACCAGCAATCACAGCAGGGTGATCAAAGGGTGGTACGAAGGTGTAACTATGTTCTTTTGACATCTCAATCGCTTTTGCTTTCGCTTCATCGAAATTTGCACCATGTAATAGCACTTCACCACCAAAACTGCGTACTGCATCAACTTTAATATCTGCTGTAGCTATCGGCATCACTATAGTGGCTTTAACGCCAACCTTACTGGCCGATAATGCAACACCTTGTGCATGATTGCCCGCAGATGCGGTGATCACACCCTTAGCTCTTTGCTCTTCCGTTAAGCGGGCAATCATCGCGTATGCACCACGCAATTTGAAGCTGTGTACCAACTGACGATCTTCTCGTTTAACCAAGATAGTGTTCTCTAAACGAGCAGAGATTTTTTTCATTTCCTGTAATGGGGTGACTTGAGCAACATCATAAACTGGTGCACTCAGTGCGGCTTTGAGATATTCCGCTCCGTTAGGTTCAGTATTAAGAGGATAAACCGCCACAATCAACTCCCCAACTTAGTCTTATCACGTACAGCTCCTTTATCAGCACTGGTCGCTAATGAAGCATAAGCTCGCAATGCAAAAGAGACCTGACGCTTTCGGGATTTAGGTGTCCACATATTATCGCCACGCGATAATTCAGCTTGTTCCCGTTCAGTCAGCTCTTTTTCGCTGACATCCAACTGGATTTTACGGTTTGGAATATCAATATTGATGATATCGCCGTCATGAACCAATCCAATCAAGCCACCATTAGCTGCTTCAGGAGAAACATGTCCAATCGATAACCCAGATGTACCTCCTGAAAAACGTCCATCAGTGATCAAAGCGCAACTTTTCCCCAATCCCATTGATTTTAGGTAAGTGGTTGGATAGAGCATTTCCTGCATACCAGGACCACCTTTCGGGCCTTCATAACGAATAACCACAACGTCCCCCGCAACAACTTTTCCGCCCAAAATCGCGTCTACTGCCTCCTCCTGACTTTCATAAACTTTAGCAGGGCCACGGAAAGTGAGAATACTTTCATCCACTCCTGCGGTTTTCACGATACAACCATCCGCGGCAACGTTACCATACAAAACAGCCAGTCCCCCATCTTGGCTGTAAGCATGCGCACGTTCACGAATACACCCTTCTTTCCGGTCTGTGTCCAAAGATGGCCAACGACAATCCTGCGAGAAAGCTTGGGTAGTACGAATTCCTGCTGGCCCCGCCGCGTACATGCTCTTAACATCGTCATCTCCTGTCAGCATGATGTCGTACTGAGCCAACGTTTGTGGCAAGTCCAAACCCAGAATGTTTTTCACATTTCGCTGCAACAATCCAGCACGATCCAGTTCACCAAGAATACCAATTACTCCACCTGCTCGATGTACGTCTTCCATATGGTATTTTTGAGTACTTGGCGCCACCTTGCATAAATGGGGCACTTGACGAGACAGACGATCAATATCTGCCATAGTGAAATCAACTTCTCCCTCCTGAGCGGCTGCCAATAAGTGCAGAACAGTGTTTGTCGACCCTCCCATCGCAATATCCAATGTCATGGCATTCTCAAATGCAGCTTTGGTCGCAATATTACGTGGCAAAGCGCTGCCATCATTTTGTTCATAGTAACGTTTGGTTAATTCAACAATGCGCTTACCCGCATTGATAAATAGGGTCTTACGATCTGCATGTGTAGCAAGTAGCGATCCATTACCCGGTTGCGAAAGCCCCAGTGCTTCTGTCAAACAGTTCATTGAATTCGCGGTAAACATGCCGGAACAAGAACCACAGGTCGGGCAGGCAGAACGTTCGATTTGCTCACTTTGTTCATCACTGATATTCGGATTAGCCCCCTGGATCATCGCATCAACCAGATCCAACTTGATGATCTGATCGGATAACCGCGTTTTACCCGCTTCCATCGGGCCTCCTGAAACAAAAATAACCGGAATATTCAAACGCAGTGATGCCATCAACATGCCCGGTGTGATCTTGTCACAGTTGGAAATACATACCATCGCATCCGCACAGTGTGCATTCACCATATATTCGACCGAATCGGCAATCAGCTCACGAGAAGGCAGAGAATAAAGCATTCCTCCATGCCCCATTGCGATGCCATCATCAACTGCGATGGTGTTAAATTCTTTTGCAACTCCACCAGATGCCTCAATCTGTTCAGCCACCAGCTTGCCCAAATCCCGCAAATGAACATGCCCGGGCACGAATTGAGTAAATGAGTTCACAACGGCGATAATAGGCTTACCAAAGTCCGCATCAGTCATCCCCGTAGCACGCCATAAAGCACGAGCCCCTGCCATATTGCGGCCATGAGTTGTCGTGGCAGAACGATATTTAGGCATTATTTTTCACTCCCATGTCTATCCAATCAGCATCAGAAAACAGGCGGGGAACGAGCCGCCTGTTAAATTTTATCTTCGTTATAAAGGAATCAGGTTATTAAGGATTCACTGGATCTAACCAGCCCCATTTATCTTCTGTCGAACCATCAAATAGGCCGAAGAATGCACTCTGAATTTTTTTGGTGACAGGCCCACATTTACCAATTCCAACCTGAATACCATCTACACTACGGACTGGAGTAATTTCTGCTGCTGTTCCGGTCATAAAGACTTCATCAGCCAGATAGAGTGATTCGCGGGAAAGGGTCTGCTCACGAACTTCCAGACCGAGATCCTGTGCCAACTTGATAATGGCATCTCGAGTGATCCCCGGTAACGCAGCAGAAGTGAATGGCGGGGTGAACAAAACACCATTTTTGACTTCAAATAGGTTTTCACCCGCACCTTCTGAAATATAGCCATGAACATCCAAAGCAATCCCTTCCTGATAACCATGGCGCCGGGCTTCACTCCCCACCAGCAAAGAAGATAAGTAATTACCCCCCGCTTTTGCCGCTGTTGGAATTGTGTTTGCCGCAGCACGGTTCCATGAAGAAACCATCGCATCAATGCCTTGTTCTAGTGCTTCCTCTCCAAGATACGCTCCCCACGGAAAAGCGGCAATAATGACATCTGTTTCATAACCCGCAGGAGGATTTACCCCCATTCCCACATCACCAATAAAAACCAATGGGCGAATGTAAGCGCTGATTAATTTGTTCTTGCGGAGTGTTTCACGACAAGCTTCCATTAATTCATCGACACTCTGGCTCACGGGCATACGGTAAATCTTGGCTGAGTCATGCAAGCGCTGCATGTGTTCACGATGACGAAAAATAACAGGCCCTTTGTGCGAGTTGTAACAACGGACACCTTCAAATACTGACGTTCCGTAATGCAGGGCATGGGACATAACGTGTATTTTTGCATCAGCCCAAGGAACCATTTCCCCATTGAACCAAATATAATCAGCTTGCTTTGTCATTCTTTTGTTTCCTTCAAATGCGCACTATGCGCTTATCAATTGTGATTTTTTGTGTTGTATCTCAACATCAGCAACATCAACCAGCTTCATCAACTGGGAAAAAAGCAAATTCACAGGACGCTGACTGGCGACAGTGAGTTCAATACTTACATTATCACTATCTATTGTATGATCCATATTCAATGCGCATATCTGAAAACCACGATGGCGGGTAACCCTCAGAATTCTTTCAAGAATTTCAGGACAAAATCGTGCCTGAATAGCAAGTTGATGCTGCATCATAATGATCTCTCCAACATATTTGCGTTACTTGCGCCAGGTGGAACCAATGGCCAAACATTTTCTAATTCATTAATGGATACATGTAGTAAATAGGGACCTTCACTGTTGAAAAGAGCATCTAGCGCTGTATTAATTTGCGACTTGTCTGTAATGTGTTGGCCTGGAATATCAAAGGATTTTGCCAAGGTAATAAAATCAGGATTATCGGTTAAGATAGTTTCGCTATAGCGTTTATCAAAAAATAATTCCTGCCATTGCTTAACCATCCCCAGACGCTGGTTATCCAGCAAGACCATCTTGATAGGTAATTTTTTGCGTCTGATAGTGCCTAATTCCTGAACATTCATCATGAAAGAGCCATCACCGGATATACAAATGACCATATCCTCTGGACGAACCATTTGTGCACCAATCGCTGCCGGGATACCAAATCCCATCGTGCCCAACCCACTGGAAGTAATGAAATTCTCAGGCCCATCGAATGTCATATGTTGGGCAGTCCACATCTGATGCTGTCCCACATCGGTGGTCACAACAGTATTGGTTGGCTTGCGCTCAGATATCTGTTTTAACAATGCGGGAGCATAAATACTGTCCCCCTGATGGTCATAGCGCCATGCATATTCATTTTTTAACTGTTTCACTTCTTGTTGCCATGCCTTGATCGACAAAGGTTGCTGTAAATGAGGCAATAACGTTTTTAAATTTCCCAATAATGAAACATTTGCCTGACGCAACTTGTTTAATTCAACAGGGTCGATATCTAAATGGATGACTTTGGCGTACGGAGCAAAGGTGTTCAGTTTCCCGGTTACCCGGTCATCAAAACGAGCTCCGGCAGCAATAAGCAAATCACAGGATTGAACCGCGAAATTGGCAGCCTTTGTGCCATGCATTCCCAACATTCCCAAATAACATTCATGCTCAGCATCCGCAGCCCCCAATCCTTTGAGTGTAGAGACAACAGGCAGCCCCGTTTCTGTCACTAAACGGCGTAATTCAGGCACCGCATCTGACATTCCAACGCCTCCCCCGATATACAAAATAGGTTTTTTGGAACAAGCCATCATATGGCGAGCTTGTTCCAATTCACGCTCAGGCAGAGAAGATAGGGCAACGACAGGCATTAAGTAAGGTGCGAATTCGCCTTGTTTTAACTGAATATCTTTCGGTAAATCCACCAAAACGGGGCCAGGACGGCCTTCCGTGGCAATGGCAAAGGCTTCGGCCATAACTTGAGGCAATTTTTCCAGCGATTCCACCAGAAAACTGTGTTTGGTACAGGCAAGAGAAAGTCCCAACATATCGATTTCTTGAAAAGCATCTGTACCAATAACTTCAGAACTTACTTGACCAGTAATAGCAACGACGGGAACAGAATCCAACAAAGCATCAGCTAACCCGGTAATCAAATTTGTTGCGCCAGGCCCTGATGTCGCGATACAAACTCCAGGCTTACCACTTGCCCTTGCATAGCCAATGGCAGCCATAACCGCTCCTTGTTCATGGCGGCACAACAAATGTTCAATACCGCCATCATACAAAGCATCATACACAGGCATAATAGCTCCGCCTGGATAACCGAAAACTTTCTCAACTCCCTGCTTTCGTAATGCTTGTACGACCCATTGAGCCCCGTTCATACCATCCTCCTATTGCGTTTACTCTGTCAGTACCAGTGTTGTGATGTTGTTTTATGTTCGTTTTTTGGTATGTGTAAAAAAAAGCCCCCGCTCCTTTTCGGTGCGGGGGCTTCTTCGTGAAATCTGGCTATCTTTCTGTCTACGCCTTCCTTCGTTCAAGTGCAGCCCCGCACGGTAGAATAATCACTACCACGCTAATAATTAGGCTAATCACTAGAACAAATTTACTCATAATTCTTTTCGTTCTCATTCATATGTTCGATGTATATTTTACAAGTATCACTTTCTATAATTGTTGACAATCATTATTTTAATTTTTTATTTGAAAAATAATTTTATTCATATTTTTCATGTGGATAACTAAAAGTCCAGCAAAGTTAACAGCGCTCATTCCTTTAATGAAGATAAAAAATTACTATCTATATGTTTCATAAAATAATTAATAAGATAAATTACACAAATACAATTTAATCAGCTAATTGCAAAACAAAAGTGTCAAAAGAGACATTTTTATGCGACAGTATCATTATAAACAAAAAATAAAAACAACTAATTAGTTCATCTAATGAATAAAATAATCAACTAAATGATAATACCTTATGAACTTATTTCACATATCCCACAAAGATCATTTCCAAACAAAAAACCATAAATAACAATATATTGAGAATAAGTAAGTTTAAAGAAACAATAAAAAATAAATATATTTTCGAGTACCTTCGCAAAATAACAAAAGGAGACTTTTTATTATTTTTTATCAATTCATGATAATTGCTTTCTTGCTAAGGAGAGCACATGACACTCGCAATCATCTATACACGGGCAACAATAGGTATTGATTCTCCCATCGTCACAATAGAAGCACACATCAGTAACGGTTTACCTGGTTTAACACTGGTTGGTTTGCCGGAAACGACAGTTAAAGAAGCCAGAGATCGTGTCAGAAGTGCTTTGATCAATAGCGGTTTTACCTATCCGCCAAAAAGAATCACAGTTAACCTGGCTCCGGCAGACCTTCCCAAAGAAGGAGGGAGATATGATTTACCTATTGCTATTGCAATTTTGGCCGCTTCTGAGCAAATTCCGCCAAATGAATTGCATAATTATGAGTTTTTGGGAGAGTTAGCGCTTTCAGGTGAGATACGTAGAGTTATGGGAGCCATTCCCGCAGCACTCAGTGCCAAAAATGCAGGTAGACAATTGATTTTATCCACAGAAAATCAAACAGAATTAGCTATCTTATCCCAAAGTGAAACGTTATTAGCCAATCACTTACTACAAGTTTGCCATTTTTTACATGGCGAAAAAGCAATATTATCTTCTCCCTCCCCTGTTGCTCCACAAAATGAGCCACCACTGTTAGATCTACGAGACATTATTGGACAAGAGCAAGCCAAGCGTGCTCTGGAGATCACTGCCGCAGGTGGCCACAATCTTCTGCTACTTGGTCCCCCCGGTACAGGTAAAACAATGCTAGCCAGTCGGTTATGCGACCTATTACCGTCTCTAACGCATCAGGAAGCACTGGAAGTCGCGGCTATCAATAGTCTGGTCGGTCAGTCAATTAATCCCAAAAAATGGCATATACGACCGTTTAGAGCGCCTCATCATAGTTCATCAATGGCCGCTCTCGTTGGTGGAGGCTCAATCCCTAAACCCGGAGAAATTTCACTTGCACACAATGGCGTTTTATTCTTGGATGAATTGCCTGAGTTTAACCGGAGTGTCCTTGATGCATTACGTGAGCCACTAGAATCTGGCGAAATTATCATATCTCGTGCAAAGGCAAAAGTTTGTTTTCCTGCCCAAGTCCAATTGATTGCGGCCATGAATCCAAGCCCGACAGGATATCATCAGGGATTACACAATCGCAGTAGTCCACAACAAATATTGCGCTATCTTTCCAAGCTTTCAGGTCCTTTTTTAGATCGTTTTGACCTCTCCATTGAAGTTCCTCTACTCCCGCCGGGTATCTTGAGTCAATCATCAACAAAACATGGTGAAAGTAGCCATGAAGTCAAAAAGAGAGTACAAAATGCCAGAAACATACAAATAGAGCGGTGTGAGCATGTAAATGCACATCTTAATCGTCAACAAACTGAATGTGTTTGTAAACTAAAAATGGAAGATGCCGTTTTTCTGGAAAACACTTTACTAAAGTTAGGACTGTCTGTACGTGCCTGGCACCGGATATTAAAGGTTTCACGTACGATTGCAGATTTGAAAGAGCAAAAGAGGATAGAAAGGCCGGATATTATGGAAGCTCTTAGTTACCGAAGTATGGATAGGTTACTTATTCAGTTGCAAAAGCAGATTGGATGACGTAGAAGAGGGGCTAATTCGCCCCTCTTGATGGACCCATCATCCCAATGATGATATTAATCATCAGAATCAGTATAGTCCTCAGAAGGATCTAACTGTGGTTTTCCACCGGAAAGAGTATGGAAACGTTTTGGACGGCTAATTTTCGCCAAATACTTAGCCCATACTTTTTCCTCTGTTGTTACAGGGAGACGCTCACCACGGCAAACGGCGACAAACAATTTTTCTTCGTCTGTTTGTGGTTCACGTTTGCCAAGATCCAATTCATTGAACGCATGACCATGACGTTCTAACAATTGGGCCTCTTTGATGGTGAAATCCCCGTGACGAGAAAACCCGCGTGGATAATTTTTATTATCAAAAAAACGATTAGTCGTGATGAAGCTTTCAGCCATCTGACACACTCCTAACTCTACAGTCATACTAATTATGGCGCGGAGTATTAGGGAGGCTTGACATTCTGTAAAACAAAATATTTAAATCTTAACGACAAAAACTATTGGAGATGCATGTGGACACCGAATTACTGAAAACCTTTTTGGAAGTCAGTAAGACTCGTCACTTTGGTCGGGCAGCTGAATCACTCTATCTAACACAATCCGCCGTTAGCTTTCGGATCCGACAACTAGAAAATCAGTTAGGTGCTAATTTATTCACACGACATCGCAATAATATTCGCCTGACTGCGGCTGGCGAGCGCCTTGTCCCCTATGCAGAATCGTTAATGAATACTTGGCAGTTAGCAAAGAAAGAGATCAACTACGTCTCACAACATACAAAGCTCTCTATCGGTGCTACAGCATCCCTATGGGAAGCCTACCTAACTCCTTGGTTAAATATGTTTTATCGGGATAACCAAGGAATGAGAATCGAATCAAGAGTCTCTACACGTCAGTCTCTGGTCAAACAACTGCACTCGCGTGAATTAGATCTTTTAATCACGACAGAACCCCCAAAAATGGACGAATTCCAAAGTCAGGTGATCGGTAGTATTCAACTTGTTTTATTAACAACACAACATAATCTCGAACAAGGCATAGAAAATTACATCAAACTCGAGTGGGGAGCTGATTTTCACCAGCAAGAACAACAGATTTTGAAAAATGATCATCCACCAATCATTACAACCACTTCGGCCCATATCGCCAGAGAATTATTAGATAGTGTAAATGCTGCCACATTCTTGCCCATACACTGGCTTGATGATTACCCTAATCTCATCACGGCTCCCAATAATGAGCCAATCAAACGGCCTCTATATGCCGTCTGGCTGCAAAATAGTGACCAGCATGCATTCATCCAACAGTTATTAAAAATACCTGTTGAAAAAGCACCTGCAACAAGCTGATAGCGTTCTACGAAAAGTCTTAAGGATAGTGTGTACCGGAGATCTAAGCGGATGTGTATAGCGATCTGATTTTGATAATGCGACGAATAAAAAAGAAAAACCCAGCTAAAATTAGCTGGGCTATTAATCTGAAAACTATTCAATTATTACTAGTTATTAACTGGCAGGGGCGGAGAGGCTCGAACTCCCAACACCCGGTTTTGGAGACCGGTGCTCTACCAATTGAACTACGCCCCTAAATACGGTGGCGGTGCG